>NZ_JAEVHN010000009.1:0-39960 GCF_016803375.1 Micromonospora sp. 4G55 | reverse complement strand
CTGGCGACGTACCAGCAGGAGCTCGGCGGGCCCGACGGTGCCGGCAGCGACCCGGCCGCCTGGTACGGCGCGGTGGCCCGGTACTCCGGCGCGGACACCGAGGACGCGGCGGCGGCCTTCGCCGCCGAGGTGTACGACCAGCTCGGCCTCGGCGCCAGCCGGATGACCGACGACGGCCACCGGGTGACCCTCACCGCCCGCACGGTGACGCCGGACGAGTCCGGGCTGCACCGGCTCGGGCTGCGCCGCGCCGAGCGGCCGGACGGCCTGGAGTGTCCGGTCCGCCTCGCCTGTGAGTGGATCCCCGCCCCCTACGAGAAGTACGGCCCGAACCCGGGCGACTACGGCAACCACGACCTCGGTGACCGGCCGGCCCAGCAGAAGATCGAGTACATCGTCATCCACGACACCGAGGGCTACTTCGGCCCGAGCGTGAAGCTGGTCCAGACGAAGACCTACCTGGCTGGCACTACACGCTGCGCTCGGTGGACGGGTACGTCGCCCAGCACATCAAGCCGAGAACGTGGGCTGGCACGCGGGCAACTGGTACGTCAACGCCAAGTCCATCGGCATCGAGCACGAGGGCTTCGCCGGCCACGGCACCTGGTACACCGAGGCGATGTACCGGACCTCGGCGAAGCTGGTCCGGCACCTGGCGCTGCGGTTCCAGATCCCGCTGGACCGCCAGCACATCCTCGGCCACGACAACGTCCCCGGCACCACCGCCGGGACGGTTGCCGGGATGCACTGGGACCCGGGCCCGTACTGGGACTGGTCGCACTACTTCGAGCTGATGAAGGCGCCGTTCCACTCGACCGGCACCCCGCACACCGGCCTGGTCACCATCGACCCGGACTTCGCCACCAACCAGCCGGCCTTCATCGGCTGCAACCAGCAGCCGCCGGGTGTGCCGAAGCCGGTGCCGCCGGCCGTGCCGTGCCCGCTGCGCGGCTCGTCCTCGGTCATCCTGCGTACCGCCCCCAGCCTCGACGCGCCGCTGGTCAACGACCGGGGACTGCGACCGAACGGCACGCCGGACACCATGTACGTCTCCGACCACGGCGCTCGCGCCTCGGTCGGCCAGACCTACGCCCTCGCCGGCGTCCAGGGCGACTGGACCGCCATCTGGTACCTCGGCCAGAAGGCGTGGTTCTACAACCCGGCCTCGGCACCCACGGCCGAGTGGGCGGAGGGCTTCGTGGTGACTCCCAAGCCGGGCAAGGCCACCATCCCGGTGTACGGGCGGGCCTACCCGGAGAAGACCGCCTACCCGTCCACCATCCCGTACCAGGCGATCTCGCCGTTGCAGTACACCTTCTCCGCCGGGCAGCGGTACGCCCTCGGTGGGGTCCTGCCGGGCGAGTACTACCGCGCCGTCTCCTTCGACGGCTCGGCGCCGGGCGACCGGACAGTGGTCCGCGGCGAGAACAAGTACGTGCAGATCCAGTTCGGCCACCGGGTGATGTACGCCAACCTGGACGACGTCCTCGTCCTGCCCGCCGCGGTGGGCGCGTCCGGGTAGCCGTCCCCGGCGCACTTCACGATCAAGGCCGTTACCCGCGCAGACGCGGGTAACGGCCTTGATCGTGTGCGGTCTCCGGACCGACCTACCCGAGCTGCGGGGCAGGTGCTCCGGTACTGGCGAGGCCGAGCCGGGCGACCGCCGCCGTGACGAGCTCGTCCGGAGGCAGCGAGACGTCGAGGACCACGCCGGACTCGTCCGGGCGCAGCGGCTCCAGGATCGCCGTCTGGGAGTCCAGCAGACTTGCCGGCATGTAGTGCCCGGCGCGCCGGGACATCCGGTCCCGGATCACCTGCGCCGGCCCGTCCAGGTGGACGAAGTCCAGGTCCGGCGGCCCCTGCCGCAGCAGGTCCCGGTAGGACCGCTTCAGCGCGGAGCAGGCCAGCACCGTCGACACGCCTTCGGCGTGCCGGGCGGCCATCCACGTGGCGAGGTCGCGCAGCCAGGGCCAGCGGGCCGCGTCGTCCAGCGGTACGCCGGAGCGCATCCGCGCCACGTTGGCCTCGGAGTGGAACTCGTCCGCCTCGGCGAACGTCAGCCCGGTCAGCTCGCTGATTCCCCTGGCCACGGTTGTCTTGCCGGCACCGGACACGCCCATCACGACGACGTGCCGGGTCGGCCGCGGGTCGCCGTGGGCGGGGCGCCCGTCACCAGTCATGGACGGTGCCGTCCTTGAGCCGGTTGAACGGCAGGTAGGCCGGCGTGTACGGGAACCGCGCGGCGGCCTGCTCGTCGAGTTCCACGCCGAGACCCGGCTGCTCCCCGGGGTGGAGGTAGCCGTCGGCGAAGGTGAACGACTGCCGGAACACCTCGTTGGTCAGGGGCCCGTGCTGCATGTACTCCTGGATGCCGAAGTTGTGGATGGCGAGGTCGAGGTGGAGCGCGGCCGCCATGCCGACCGGTGAGATGTCCGTCGGGCCGTGGATACCGGACTTGATCTGGTACTGCGCGGCGAAGTCGAGGAGCTTGCGCATGGCCGTGATGCCCCCGGTGTGGGTGACGGCGGACCGCACGTAGTCGATGAGCTGTTCCCGGATGAGCGTCTGGTAGTCCCAGACCGTGTTGAAGACCTCGCCGATGGCCAGCGGCGTGACGGTGTGCTGGCGGACCAGCCGCAGCGCCTCCTGGTTCTCCGCCGGGGTGCAGTCCTCCAGCCAGAACAGGTCGTACGGTTCGAGGTCCTTGCCGAGCCGGGCGGCCTGGATCGGGGTCATCCGGTGATGGCCGTCGTGCAGCAGCGGCAGTTCGGGGCCGAACTCGTTGCGTACCGCCTCGAAGACGCCGGGGAGGTGGCGCAGGTAGGACCGGGTGTCCCAGTCCTCCTCGGCCGGCAGCGGGGTGCGCTGCGCCGGTTCGTAGTCGTACCGCTTGCCGTCGGGGCTGGGCTGCGCGGCGACCCCGTAGACGGCGTTGATCCCCGGCACGGAGGTCTGCACCCGGATCGACCGGTAGCCGAGCTCGAGGTGGTTGCGGATCGAGTCGAACAGCTCGGGGAGGTCCCGGCCGGAGGCGTGCCCGTACGCCATGACGCCGGTCCGCGACGCGCCGCCGAGCAACTGGTAGAGGGGCATGCCGGCGGCCTTCGCCTTGATGTCCCAGAGCGCGACGTCGACGGCCGCGATCGCCGCCATGGTCACCGGTCCGCGCCGCCAGTACGCCGAGCGGTACAGGAACTGCCAGGTGTCCTCGATGCGGTGCGGGTCCCGCCCGATCAGCAGCGGGACGACGTGGTCGGCCAGGTACGAGGCGACCGCCAGTTCCCGCCCGTTGAGGGTGCCGTCGCCCAGGCCGGTGAGCCCGTCGTCTGTGGTGATTTTCAGGGTGACGAAGTTGCGGTCGGGGCTGGTGACGATGACGTCCGCTGCGACAATCTTCACGGGGGTGCCTTTCTCAGGTGGTGCTCAGCGAAGGGTGTTTCCGGTCTCGTGGCCGTCGAGGAGGGACAGTTCGTCGCGGCGGGGCAGTCCCTCCCAGTCGCCGTGAGCGGCGACGGCGAAGGCGCCGAGGGTCACCGCGCGGCGCAGGCGGCGGCCAGGTCGAGTCCGTCGAGGTGTCCAGAGAGGTAGCCGGCGGTGAACGCGTCGCCCGCGCCGACGGTGTCCACCGCGGTCACGCGCACCGCCGCGACCTGCCGTACGCCGTCGCGGGTGTACGCCCGGGCGCCGTCGGCGCCCAGCTTGACCAGTACGGTCTGCACGCCGCGCGCCAGCAGGCCCGCCACCACCGTGGACTCGTCCGACCCCGGTTCGCCGACGAGGTCCAGTTCGTCGGCGGAGGCGATGACGACCGACGCGTGGGCGGCCAGCGGGGCCAGCACGGCGCGGGCGGCTTCCCGCGTCCAGAGCCGGCTGCGGTGGTTGACGTCGAGGCTGACGAGCATCCCGGAGCGGGAGCCGGTCTCGGCCGCCCACCGGGTGGCCTCGCGGGCGCTGTCGGACAGTGCCGGGGTGATCCCGGTCAGGTGCAGCACCCGGGCGCCGTCGCCGATCGGCTTGCGCAGGTCCGCCACGCGCAGGGCCGATCCGGCCGATCCCGCCCGGTGGTAGCGCACCCGGGTCAGGTCGGCGGTGCGCCGTTCCAGGAACAGCAGACCGGCGGGCCGGTCGCGATCCCTGGTCACGTCGTCCACGCCGACACCCTCGGCGCGCAACTGCCGCAGCGCGTACTCGCCCAGCTCGTCGTCGCTGACCCGGCCCACCCAGGCGACCCGGTGCCCGAGCCGGGCCAGACCGATCGCGACGTTGGACTCCGCCCCGGCCAGGTGCATGGTCAGCGCGCCCCCGGCCGCCAGCGGGCCGGGCGCCCGCAGCGACACCAGCGCCTCGCCGAAGGTGATCAGGTCGACCGCGGTCATGAGGCCGGCGGGCGGGCAGCCGCCGCCAGGTAGGCCCGCGCCCGGTGGCGCAGCCCGTCGAGGTCACCGCCGGAGGCGGCGTCCCTGACCAGCGGGCCGCCGACGCCGACGGCGATCGCCCCGGCGCTCAGATAGGCGGGCATCTCGGCCAGGCCCACCCCGCCGACCGCGACGAAGGGAATGTCGGGGAACGGGTCGCGCAGCGCCTTCAGGTACGCCGGGCCGCCGACGGAGGCCGTGAAGAGTTTCACGGCGGACGCCCCCATCCGCACGGCCGTGTACGCCTCGGTCGGGGTGAGCGCCCCGGCGGCGACCGGGAGTCCGCGGCGCACCGCCTCGGGGATGGACTCGACGACGGCCGGGGTGACGATGAACTGCGCGCCGGCGGCGATCACGTCGGCGACGTCGGCGACGGTCAGCACCGTCCCCGCGCCGACCAGCGCTCCGGCGGGCGCGGCCGAGCGGATGGCCTCGATGGCGTGCGGCGCGTCCGGCGTCGTGAGGGCCACCTCGAGGACGCGTACGCCCTCTTCCAGCAGCGCGATGCCGGTGGCGATCGCGGCGGCGGTGTCGGTGCCGCGGATGACCGCCAGGACGCGGGCCGCGGCGAGTTCGGTGGTCAGGTCGAGGGTCATGGTCACCATTCCGCGTAGGAGCCGTCGCGGTGCCGCCACATCGGGCTGCGCCAGGCGTGGCCGCGTTTGTCGGCGGCGCGTACCGCCTGCTCGTCGATCTCGATGCCCAGCCCCGGCGCGGTGAGCCGCTCGACGTGCCCGTCGACGAAGGTCAGCGGCGTCTTGTCCAGGCAGTAGTCGAGCACCTCGGCGCCGAGGTTGTAGTGGATGCCGATGCTCTGTTCCTGGATCAGGAAGTTGGGCGTGGCGAAGCCGACCTGCAGGCAGGCCGCCAGGGCGATCGGCCCGAGCGGGCAGTGCGGGGCGAGCTGCACGTCGTAGACCTCGGCGAGCGCGGCGATCTTGCGTACCTCGGTGATGCCGCCGGCGTGCGAGAGGTCCGGTTGGGCGACCGCGATGCCGGCCTGGAGGACGGGCAGGAACTCCTGCCGGCTGTAGAGCCGCTCGCCGGTCGACACTGGGGTGGTGGTGGACCGGACGAAGTCGCCGATGAGGTGGGAGTTCTCCGGCACGACCGGCTCCTCGAGGAACAGCGGCCGGTACGGCTCCAGCAGCGGTGCGACCCGGCGGGCGTTGGCGAGGGTGAACCGGCCGTGGAAGTCGACGGCGACGTCGCGCTCGTCGCCGAGCACCTCGCGGGCGGCGGCCACCCGCTGGACCACCCCGTCCAGTTCGGCGACCGACGCGATCGGGCTCATCCGCCCGGAGGCGTTCATCTTGACGGCGGTCAGGCCCGCCGCCACCTGCGCGGCGATGTGGTCGCGGACCTCGTTCGGCTCGTCGCCGCCGACCCATCCGTAGACGCGGATCCGGTCGCGGACGGGGCCGCCGAGCAGTTGGTGCACCGGCGCCCCGTACCGTTTGCCGGCGATGTCCCAGAGCGCCTGGTCGAGGCCGGCGACGGCGCTGGCCAGGATCGGGCCGCCCCGGTAGAAGGAGCCCTTGGTCATGACCTGCCAGTGGTCCTCGATCCGGAGCGCGTCGCGGCCGATGAGGAGTTCGCCGAGCTGCGCGACGGCGGTCCGGACGGTTTCGGAGCGTCCCTCGCAGGTCGCCTCGCCCCAGCCGACGATGCCGGATTCGGTTTCGACGCGGACGAAGAGCCAGCGGGGGGCGACGAGGAACGTCTCGATGCGGGCGATTGTCGTCATGGTGTCCTCAGCCCTTCGTCGCGCCGGCGGTGAGCCCGGAGACGACGTACTTCTGCACGAACAGGGCGATCAGCATGATCGGCAGGGTGACGACGGTGGCCGCCGCCATCAGGCCGCCCCAGTCGATGCTGGCGTAGCCGACGAAGTCGAAGATCGCGACGGGCAGGGTCTTGGTGTCGGCGCCGGAGAGCACCAGGGCGAACATGAAGTTGTTCCAGGAGAAGATGAAGGACAGGATGCCGGCGGTGGCCACGCCCGGCACCGAGAGCGGCAGCGTGATCCGGCGGAACGCGCCGATGTGGGTCAGCCCGTCCACGAGCGCCGCCTCCTCGAGTTCGAGGGGGAGGCCGTCGAAGTAGCCCATCATGATGTAGACCACCAGCGGCAGCGACACGAACATGTGGCTCAGGATGAGCACGCCGAACCCGCCGACCATCTGCAGGTTGGAGAAGACGTAGTACCAGGGCACCAGCAGCGAGACGCCGGGGATGACCCGTGCCATGAGCACCACCAGCGCCGACTTGCGCATGTTGAAGCGGCTCATCGAGTAGGCCGCCGGCACGCCGAGCAGCAGGGAGAGCGCGGTGGCCGCGAAGGCCACCCAGAGGCTGTTGCCGATGAACTGGACGTAGTTCGCCTGCTGCAGGACGTTGGCGTAGTTGTCCATGGTGGGCGAGAAGACGACCGCCTTGCCCGTGTCGTAGATGTCGACGTTGGTCTTGAACGACGCGGCGATCATCCAGCACAGCGGTGCGAGCAGCGCGATCACCACGACGGTGAGCGCCACGAAGCGGAAGATCCGGTAGGCGGAGCGGGCCTTCATCGCTGCGCCTCCTTCCTGCGGGACGTCAGGGCCCACATCGACCCGATGATGATCAGGAAGAAGATGATGAGGACCGTCGATGAGATGCCGTACTCGTTGTAGTCGAAGCTCAGGCCGTAGGCGTACACGTTGAGCGTCTCGACCTCGTGGAACGAGCCGCCGCCGCGGCCCTTGGTGGCGTAGAGGATGTCGAAGGTCTTCAGCGCGTCGATGCCGCGCAGCAGGATCGCGACGATCACGGTGGGCATCACCAGCGGCAGGGTGACGTGCCGGAACCGCTGCCAGCTGCTGGCGCCGTCGATGCGCGCCGCCTCCTGGGGCTCGTCGGAGAGCGAGGTCAGGCCGGCGAGCAGGATCAGCACGACCATCGGCGTCCACTGCCACACGTCGATGAAGATCGTCGTGGGCAGCGCCGAGTGCTGCCCGGCGAGCCACGGCTGGGGTCCGATGCCGATCCAGCCGAGCGCCTGGTTGGCCAGACCGATGTTCGGGTCGAAGATGAGCCGCCACATCATGCCGACCGCGACCGGGGTGGCGACCAGCGGCATCAAGATGGCGACCCGGACCCACTTCTGGCCGCGGAACGGCCGCCACAGCAGCAGCGCGACGGCCATGCCGAGGACGACCTCGAACAGCAGCGCGACGATGGTGAACGCGGCGGTACGCCCGACGGCGGGCCAGAACCGGTCGGTGTCCGAGAGCACCTCGACGTAGTTCTGGAAGCCCACGAACTCCGACTCGGCCCGCACCGAACCCTCGGCGTCGGTCAGGCTCAGATAGCCGGTCCAGGCCAGCGGGAAGATGATCAGCGCGGCGACGAACACCATGGCGGGCGCCGCGAAGAGCCACTTGCGATGGTCGTTGGCCCAGCGGGCCCAGCCGGGCGTGTCGGGTGTGGCGGAGGCGTCGTGGGGTCTGGTGGGGGCGGTGACTGTTGCCATGGGATCTCCGGGGTGCGCGGGCCGGGCGGGGGAGTGGGGTGGCGGAGCCGGACGGCGCCGCCACCCCCGCGCTCGGCTTACTTGGCCTCGTCGTCCAGGAACTTCTGGAACGCGGTGTTGGCGGTCTCGGCCGCGGCCGCCGCGTCCTTGCCGGCGATGGCGTCGACGATCGGCTGGCCGACGATCTCCCGGGCCTGGGCGACCTTGTTGACCAGCGGGCGGTCGTGACCGACGCCGTCCTTGGTGCTGGCCGCGATGGCCTCGACGAGGTCCTTCGGGTAGGACGCGGTGCCCTCCGGGTTGGCCCAGACCGAGGTACGCGCGCTCGGCACGCCGGCCTTCTGCTGCGCGAGCGTCTGCTCCTTGCCGGTCGCCCACTCGACGAACTTCCAGGCGTTGCTCTGGTTCTTCGAGCCGTCGTTGACGCCCAGCGCCCAGGAGGGGATGTTGTAGGGCTTCGAACCGGCCGGGCCGGCCGGGAACGGGGCGAAGCCGACGGTGTCGGCGACCTTCGACTTGGTCGGGTCGGTGGCGTTCTTGTAGAGCGAGTTGGCCTCGGTGTAGAAGGCGGCCTTGCCCTGGGTGAAGATGGCCATCGCCTCCGGCCAGCTCATGTCGGTGCTGACGTTCGCCGGGCCCTGGTCCTTGATCAGCCCGCCGTAGTACGCGTACGCCTGCTTGGCCTGCTCGGTGTTGACCGTGGCCTTGCCGCTGCTGTCGACGAAGTCACCGCCGAAGCTGTAGAGGAAGCTGGAGAACTGGGTGACCGCCGGCGACTTGCCGGTACGGGCGACGAAGCCGGCGACGCTAGGATCGGCCGCCTTGATCTTCGCGGCCGCCGCCTTGAGCTCGTCGAGCGTCTTCGGCGGGGCGGTCAGCCCGGCCTTGGCCAGCAGGTCCTTGCGGTAGTACAGGACCTCCTGCTCGGTGATGATCGGCACTCCGACCGGCTTGCCCTCGTACGAGGTGGCCTGCACCGGTCCGGCCTGGAAGTCGCTGAAGTCCCAGTCCTTGTTGGACTTGACCTCGTCGGACAGGTCGGCGAGGTACTTGTTCTTGGCGAACAGCTTCCCCTCCTGCAGGGGGCGGTACATCATCACGTCGATGTCGCCGGAGCCGGCGTTCAGCTTGACGTTGTACTGGTCGGAGAGCTGGTCCTCGCCGAGCTGGGTGAGCTCGACCTTGAGCCCGGTCTGCTTCTCGAACTCGGGCAGGGCCTTCTTGATGTTCTCCGTCCACACGTGGTTGGCCAGGGTCACCCGGACCGTCTTGGTGGCGCCGCTGTCCTCACCGCCACCGCCGCACGCGCTGAGGCCCATGGCGGCAACCACGGCCAGAGAAGTTCCGATTATCGATCGACGCCGCACGTCCATCTCTCCTTCTGTGTGGTGGCCGCCGCCCGGGGGAGGAGCGCCACATCGTTGTAACGTCCGCTTAACGACCGGATGCTAGGCCGAAAAAGCTGACTTATTCAAGGGGTGATCTCTAACTGATATGCTCCGAGCCGTGGATCAGTCCTCCCCAGGGGTCGCACCCGTCCCGCACGCCCCTGCCGAGGCCGGGCTGCACGCCCGCGTTCTCGACCACCTCGGCACCGACATCTGCGGCGGCTTGGTGGCCGCCGGATCCGTGCTCAACATCGACGACCTCGTCGAGCGGTACGGCGTGTCCCGCTCGGTGATCCGCGAGGTCCTGCGGGTGCTCGCGTCCATGGGATTCGTCGAGACCCGGCGCCGGTCGGGGTCATGATCCGACCGGCCGAGGCGTGGAACGTCTTCGATCCGCAGGTGATCCGCTGGCGACTCGCCTCGGCGGCCGCATGGCGCAGATGCGCTCGATCACCGAACTGCGGACCGCCGTCGAGCCACACGCCGCCTGGCTGGCCGCCGGCCGCGTCGACCACGACGAGGCGAGCGACCTGGTCGGGCTCGCCGCCAAGATGTGGGCGGCCGGGAAGGCCGGCGACGAGGAGCGCTTCCTCAGCCTGGACATCGAGTTCCACCGGCGGGTGCTGGTCGCCTCCGGCAACGAGATGTTCGTGAAACTCCAGGAACTGGTCGCCGAGGTGCTCACCGGCCGGCACCACTACCACCTGATGCCGCACTACCCGGACGAGCAGGCGCTGCAACTGCACGCCGACGTCGCCCAGGCGATCCAGCGACGCGACGGCGAACGGGCCCGGGAGGCCATGGTGCGGATCATGGAGCAGGCGTTCGACGAGATGAAGTCGATGTGGGAGCAGACCGGCGAGCCCGGCCAGGGCTGACCCCGCTGGGCCGTGGCGTCCATATCGCCGGGGTATGACCCAGCGGATAGGGCTAGTAAATCGATCGATCTCAATACGATGTCCGCATTGGTGAATCAGGTGCGCTGACGAGGCGTGCCGGTCCTGATGCGGAGGATCCCATGCTTCGTTGGCGCACCCTCACCGGCCTGCTGGCCGCCGCGTTGGCCGCGGTGACCGCGGGCAGCCTCACCCTCGCCGCGCCCGCCGCCGCGGCCGAACCCACGCCGACCCCGTACGTCGTCGGCGGCACCCGCGCCGCCCAGGGGGAGTTCCCGTTCATGGTGCGACTCTCGATGGGCTGCGGCGGGGCCCTGTACAGCCCGCGACTGGTGCTCACGGCCGCGCACTGCGTGGGCGGCACGGGCACCAACACCAGCATCACCGCGACGCTCGGGGTGGTCGACCTGCAGTCGTCCAGCCGGATCACCGTCCGGTCGAACTACGTCTACCGGGCGCCCGGCTACAACGGCAACGGCAAGGACTGGGCGCTGATCCGGCTGGCCACCCCGGTCACCGGGCTGAGCACCCTGCCGATCGCCACGACGACCGCCTACGACAACGGTACGTTCACCATCGCCGGCTGGGGCGCGGCCCGAGAGGGCGGCTCCCAGCAGCGGTACCTGCTCAAGGCGACCGTGCCGTTCGTCAGCGACTCCACCTGCAACGCCAACTACGGCGGCCAGATCATCACCGCCGAGGAGATCTGCGCCGGGTACGCCAGCGGCGGCACGGACACCTGCCAGGGCGACTCGGGCGGCCCGATGTTCCGCCGCGACGCCAGCAACGCGTGGATCCAGGTCGGCATCGTCAGCTGGGGCAACGGCTGCGCCCGGCCCAACTACCCCGGCGTCTACACCCAGGTGAGCTACTTCTCGGCGTCCATCGCCTCGGCCGCCGCGAGCCTCGGCGGCTGAGGCGTACCACCGATCGGGCGGCCCGGCTGACGACCACGGCGGGCGCCCGATCGTCGTCACCGGCGCCATCGTGCGGGACCGACGATCCGGCCACCGTGATGCTGTCTCCGGCGCCTGACGGACTCTTAATCCGCGGGTTCGGGGTTCGAGTCCCTGGCGGCGCACCAACGATCAAGGCCCTGACCTGGTGGTTCACACCGGGTCGGGGCCTTTTTCGTGTACATGGGTGGTGGGTGGTCGCTCGGTGGGTGCTCGGGAGCCGTTGGACGGCTCAGGCTGTAGGGGCCAGGCGCGGTGCTCGCGGACTTCAATGGGCATCGGGTGGCGCTGGCGTTGTGCACCCGCCGGCCCCAGGCCGGGCTGAATCCGCACCTGGTCGTCGAGTGAGGCGGGGGCGTTACGGTCGTACCGACGGCGGCGAGCGACTGCGGGGTCGTCAGCCGGTACCACCGCGACACCCCCGTGCTTACATCACCGGCTGCGCCGTACGTGACCAGCCGTAAGGTTTCCGCTTGTCTTGAGGGGCCTCTAAGTGTGATCCTTCTTGCTGGACATGAAGGACATGCGAAATGGCTTACGCACGTTGGCGCCACATCCTGACCGAGTCGCAGCGACACGCCCTAAAGGCAGTGGACGAGTGGAACTGCTCAAGCGGCAACTACTGCGACTTCCTCACTCACATGCACAAGGCCTGGCATTACCTGCTCCATGCCGAGTTCCACAAGGCCAAGATCGACTATCACTACAAGGACGCCCAGACCGGCCAGTATAAGTTGATCGACGGAGAGCCGAAGGCGTGGGATCTTGAATTTTGCTTGAAGCGGCGCTACCCCAACAGCAGCGACCCGGTCAGGTTGAACGCGGAGCTGTTCGTAGCGCTCCGCAACAAAGTGGAGCATCGATACGAGCACAACGCGAAAATCGCGACAGGCGGCAAAGCACAGGCGCTTGTCATGAACTACGAGCATGAAATGGTGAGCCACTTTGGAAGCGCCTTCAGCCTCGCCGATCGGCTCCGCTTCCCCGTCTCGCTCCAGTCCCTGACCGCTGAGGGACGTGAACAGCTCCGAGCGGCCGCCGCGAAGCTGCCGAAGGGTACCCGCGATCTGGTCGCGAGGTTTGAAGCGGCCATTGACCCGGCTGTGCTGGACGACTCGAAGTACGACTACCGGGTTCGGTTGGTGCCGGTTGTCGGTTCGAAGACTGATGCCGATCTGGCGATCGATTTCGTCAAGCTCGATGACCTGAGCGAGGATGAACGCAAGGTTATGTTGGAGGCTGGCCGCCAAGGAACAGTCATCATCAAGAATCGACAAGTCGAGGTGGCGGACAAGGACAAGCTGCTTCCCAGTCGCGTTGCTTGTCTTGTTGAAAGCCAGTTGCCCTTCGAGTTTAACGTTCAGCGCGAGCATATTGAGATGTGGAGGCGGCTCGGGGTGCGGCCTGCTGCCGGGGCTCCCGATCCATGTGAAACCGACGCCCGGTACTGCGTCTACAACGAGGCGTTCAAGAGTTACGCCTATACTCCGGCATGGGTTAAGCGGATCGTCAAGGAGATCGGCACCGTGGAGAAGTACCGCGCCTTCTTCGGGCGCGAGCCCCGCATGAAGAAGGTGGCCAACCTGCCGAGGCAGGAAGGCCCGACATCCCCTTCCCTGCACGATGGGCAGCCCATGAGGGAGACAGCCTAAGCTTGGCGAGAGCTTATCCAGCCTCGATAGTGAATTTATGGTTGGCCGGATCCTGCATTGAGATGTCCCAACGGGCCGAAGTCGGTTGATCCTGGGAGCACTTGGGTGAGGGAGACCTCAGCCTGATTTCTTTGGTCAGGACGTCAAGGTGGGCGCAGTGCTGTATCACATTCTCGTTTGCGGCGGTGAGTGGGCCGTAGGTGTTGAGGAAGCTTTCGCGTAGGTCTGGGCGGAGGGGCCAGATGCGGGTGGCGAGGCGTACGAGGTCGCGGGGCGCAAGGTCGTATCGGCTGTGCTCGAAGTCGATCAGCCTGACGATGCCGTCGTCGCCGTAGAGCATGTTGCGAGGCATGAAGTCGAGGTGGCACGGCACGGCTGGCAGGGGAGCGAGGTCCTGTAGGGCTCGCATCTGGGCGCGTACCTCAGCTCGGTAGCTGGTCGTGATGCGCTCTCCGGCATGGTGGATCCAGTACTCGGCTCGGTCGGCGAGCCAGGCCGTCCAGTCTGGTTCGAGGCGGGGCGGTCCAGCGGCGTGCAGTGTCTTGAGTAGTTGTCCTGCCTGCCCGTAGGCGTTCTTCTCGGCCGTGGGGTTGAGCCGCCGCTCGCTGAGCGGAACTCCCGCTATCGCGGTGATGACGACGGCCGGTGGTTCGTCAGTCGTCGCGAGCAGTCGGGGTGCCCTGTCTCCGAGGGCGGGAACCCAGGTCCGGTAAGCGTGGACTTCCTGATTATGGCGTTCCGCGCTGCGATGGATTTTGACAATGACGTCCCCATGAGCGGCCGTCGAGGCACGGAGCACGCGAGTGCCGGCGTACCCGGGGTGTGAGGTCACGGGCTTGGCGTCGGTCTCAAGGAGGCGTTGGCAGAGGGCAAGGTGAACGTTGAGGTCAGTCATGGTGGGGGCGGAGGTGTCGGGTGTCGTTGTGGCTGACGAGTTGCCAGATGGTGCGGCCGAAGCGGTTGGTCGGTCGCTGCCACCGGGCGATGGAGGCGTGGTCGGTGACGAAGCCGAGCCGCAGACAGGCGTTCCGGGGGAGGCCGAGGAGCAGGGTGTGGGCCGCTTCAGCGGTTTCGCCGTGGGCGGCGATCAGGATTCGTTCACCCTCGTGATGGGCGAGGATCCTTCCGAGCGCTGTTGAGGCCCGGTCGAGGTATTCGTTCCACGTGTCGGAGCCGGAAGCGTACTGGCGGTCCGGGCTGTGCTGAGGCGGCCCCTGGAAGCAAGTCTTGATGTCGACCCAGGGTCGGCCGTCGGCTTCGCCATGGTCAGGGCCGCGGAGGTCCGGGTCGATGGTGGCGGGCAGGTGCAGGGCCCGAGTGATGATCTCGGCGGTCTGGGTGACGCGGAGTCGGGGTGTGGCGTAGAGGGTGGCATAGGGCTGTTGGGCGTGTTCGGCGGCCAGGCGGGAGGCGAGTTGCTCCGCCTGGTTCCGGCCGAGGTCGGTGAGGCCGGTGCAGCCCTGTTCGCCGCCGACGATTCCGGCGACGTTGCAGGCGGCTTCGCCGTGGCGGGCGATGACGAGTTCGGTTGTCGGGGCCATTCGGGGGTTCCTTCTCAGGTCGGTTCGGTGAGGAACGGGTCCGGCCAGGGTCGGACAGTGGGCCAGGGGTGCCGGTAGCCGTTGCGGCCGAGATATCGCAGAGTCAGCAGGTGGTGCAGCTCGGCGTACCGTTTCAGGTCGGCCAGGCTGCAGATCTGGGGCGCGACAGCGAGGCGGTAGGCGCGGAGACAGCGAGTGATCGATCGGTCGGCGAGGTGGCCGTAGGTCATGGATGCGGTGACCAGGAGGCCGGCTAGGTCATAGCCGAAGGGGGCGAGCGTCAGGTCGTCGAAGTCGACGACGGCGACCTCATTGCCGTTCGCAAGGTAGTTCCGAATGTTCGGGTCCTTGTAGAACGTCACGGACTCCCCGGCCCTGTCGAGTACGGCGTTGATGATCGACCCGTGGATGCCCGCCGCGGCAGCGGCGTGGTGTAGCGCCGCCTGACGCGGGCTGGCGAAGTCGGGGATCACGAGCCCGGTCGAGGTGATGTGGGGTTGATCGAGACGGGCGGTCCGAAGTTCATCTCGGTGTGCGGCAGCGTGAAGCCGGCCGAGTGCTGCAGCGGCCCGCGGAAGATCTTCGACGTCCGGTGCGTGCCCCGACAGCCGCTCGAAGATCAGATGCCGGGTACCCCGCGCGACGAGCGCGGGCAGGCGTACTCCGGAGCTCAGGCCGGCCAGCCAGGCGTGGTGGGCGGCAGCGGCGGCGCAGCGTTCCGGGTCGTCGTACCGCTTGACGAAGGGGCCGCCACTCATGGCCGCACGGCCACGGCGTAGCTGACGGTGGATCGGGTCGTGTAGGGCGATGGGGCCAGCCGCTGCTGCAGGGCCGCTGCGAGGGCGGGGATCCCGCCGGTCAGGGTGATCCGGTATTTGGGTGTGGTGGTGAGGTAGCGGGCGAGGTGCGTGGCGTCCGCGAAGTGGAAAACGTGTTCCTCGTGCTGGACGTCGAGGACGGTCAGGTTGGTGGCGGCGATGGTGTGCAGGTTGCCGCTGTGGAAGCTCTCGTAGAGGCTCGGTCGGCTGGTGGCGTGCGGGTCGAGGCCTGCGGCGTGGACCAGATGGTCGAGTTCGGCGTAGCTGTCCAGCGACTTGGTGACCAGGACGGCTGTACCGCCGGGGCGTAGGCAGCGGGCGATCTCGGCGATGGCCCCGGCCGGCGTCGGCGAGTGGTACAGGCAGAAGGCGGCGACTGCGGCGTCAGCCACTTTGTCGGGCAGGGGTAGGTGGTGGAAGTCGGCGCAGATCATGGAGCCTCGCGCGCTGGCGTGGCCGAGGCGGTCGCGGGTGGTGTCAAGCAGTGCGGTCGAGGCGTCCACGGCAACGAGCTGCCGGGGACGGAGCCGGTTGGCCAGGCGCAGGGTTGTGGTGCCGCGCCCGCAACCGATGTCGAGCACGGCCGCCCCGGGTGGGACCCGGGTGGCGAGTAGGTCGGTGATCGTGTCGGCGACGTCGCTTCCGCTGATCTTGGCGCGATGCAGCGCGTGGGTGCGGTCGGCAAGCCGGCCGTTGCCCCGGTAGAGGTCGCCGTGGACCAGCATGGGGTCAAGGAACGGGTTGGCCGACATTCGGCGCCTCCCGTTCCGCTGCGGTCAGGTCTCGGGCTGGTGCTCGTCGTGGACGCGGTTGATCAGTTGGGTGGCCTGGTGGCGGCTGGTGAGGGTGATCAAGCGGACGTGTGGTCCGTGTTCTCGGACGAGGTTCTGGACTCGCGGGCGCATGTTGCGCCGGTAGCCGAGGATGTAGCGGACGAAGTTCCAGTTGATGCGGTCGTAGACGCCGTCCTGCTGGTGTTGCCCGCCCCGGTAGCGCCAGC
The DNA here is from genome assembly GCF_016803375.1 of Micromonospora sp. 4G55. NCBI lineage: Bacteria > Bacillati > Actinomycetota > Actinomycetes > Micromonosporales > Micromonosporaceae > Micromonospora > Micromonospora sp. 4G55. The sequence goes on along the minus strand of NZ_JAEVHN010000009.1, from coordinate 23,783 downwards.
GGCGCTGGGCGATGCCCCATAGGCAGGTCCGGGCCGGTAGGTCGAGGAAGATCACGGTGTCGGCGGCGGCGAGCCGGATCGGCAGGGTGCCGGCATAGTTGCCTTCGATGATCCATCGTTCGCCAGCGACGAGTTTTTCCTGCTGGGCGGCGAACTCGTCCTGCGGTAGCGGCTTCCAGTGCTCGTCGTAGTAGGTCGCGTCGAGGTGAGTCAGTGGCGCGTCGAGGATCCGGGCCAGCTGGCGCGCGACGGTGGACTTGCCGCTGCCGCCGCAGCCGATGATGGCGATCCTGTCCATGGTTCTCCAGGGTAGAGGTGTGGTGCGCTCGTCCGGTGGTGACACGGTGGGTCATGACAGCACCGACTCCGGGTGATGTAGCAGGTAGGTGAGCACCTCGAGCTGGGTCGAGAGTCGGAACGGGTCGAGGTGCCGTAGGCACCCCGCGATCAGGCTGGCGTGGTCACCGGTGCCGGCGATCTCGCTGAGCCAGCCGATGCGGTGCCGCACGTCCGTGGCGTCGCGGACGATCAGCGACGTGGGAACAAGGGCGTCGGCGCCGCGGACGTCACCGGGCAGCAGAGGCACGCAGCCGGCGAGGACGGCCTCGAAGATCCGTTGGGTCATCTGTCCTGCTTCGGCGTACCGGGTAGGCAGCAGTAGCACGGTGGCGAGCGCGTCGGCGTAGATCGCGGACACCCTTGGGAACGGAACGCGGCCGATGAAGTTCAGATCCGGCCAGCGTCTGGTGTCGGCCCACTTGCCGGCGATCAGGTGGGGCAGTTGGGCGGCGGCCGGCGCGAAGTAGGTATTGAACGCGTGGTCGCGGTCGTACTGGTTGCCGACGTAGACGAGCGGGGTGCGGCGGGGCAGGGCCGCCAGCGCAGCCGGGTTAGCGGCGTCGATGGCCGTGTCGGCGACCGGGAAAAGCAGCGGTACTGCGCCCGGAGTCGGGCGCAGAGCGGGCTCACAGACCGTGATGTTGCGGGCACGGCGGAGGGGGTCCGTTGCGGGCAGCTGGCGGTCCTTGTCCCACAGGAGCGTCGGGGTGCCGACCTGGTGGGTGTAATGGTCAAGCAGTTCGACCTGTCGGTGCAGGTCGCAGGTGTGGCCGGGCCGGCCACAGATGGTGGTGTTACGACCGGGAATGGGCCAGCGCCATTCGAGGAACAGCACGTCGATGTCGGGCAGGCCGACATCCCAGCGGTAGTGGCCGGTGAGGTCGTCGCCGGCCTCGCACAAGTCCCGGTTGGGTTGGAGGAAAACGATGTCGTGGCCGGCCGCACGTAGCCCGTCGACCAAGGTCCGGCGATGGCTGCGGCCTCCGTCCGGGGTGTCGGTGATGCCGGGGCCGAGGAATCCCCAGAAGCTGTAGCCAATTCTCACTTGGTCACCCACCAGCCTTCGATGAGCAGCCCGTCCAGGCCGGATTCGGTCAGGCAGTCCAGCGCCATCTCTGGTGTGCCGCAGATCGGCTTGCCTTTGATGTTCAGCGAGGTGTTGATCAGCACGGGGTGGCCGGTGAGCTCGCCGAAGCGGGTGAGAACGTCGGCGAGGAAGGGGTGTTGCTCGCGCGTGACGGTCTGGACTCGGGCGGTGCCGTTGACGTGCACGATCGCGGGTAGCTTGTCGCGGGTCAGCTCGGTCACCGGCGCCGCGAGGGACATGTACGGCGACGATTGGCGCAGCCGGAAATAGTCGGTGCCCCTGTCGGCGAGGACGACAGGTGCGAAAGGCCGGAACGGTTCGCGGAACTTGACGGTGGCGTTGAGCCGCTCGACCACACCGGCCTCCAGGGGAGAGGCGAGGATCGACCGGTGCCCCAGCGCCCGTGGGCCAGCCTCCAGGGCGCCGGTGAACAACCCCACGATCGCCCCGTCGGCCAACTTCCGGGCCAGATGACGGACAGGATCGGCGGGTCGGCTCGCCTGCAGTCCGGCGCGCGGTGCTGCCGGTAGTGCCAGGTCGGGATAGGTCGGGCCGAGGTAGCAGTGATGGCGGAGGCCGGTGGGTGGACGGCCGGTCACGTCGAGCCAGGCGTGGGCGGCGGCGCCAATCGCGGTGCCCGAATCGCCGGGGGCGGGCGGTACATGCACCTCGTCCACGATGCCGGCCTGGGCGATGAGGCCGGCGCTGACGCAGTTCATCGCAACTCCACCACCCAGGCAGAGCAGCCCCGAGCCGGTCAGCCGGCGGGCCCGCGCGGCGAGCTGCAGCATCACCTGCTCGGTGCGGTCCTGCAGCGCAGCGGCCAGGTTGGCATGCACGGGCTCCACCGGTGCAGTCGGCAGGCGGGGCGGGCAGGTCGCGGCGGTGAACGCGGGTGTGACCCGGCCGTACCTGCTGGCGAGCACCCGAAGGGCGATCAGCGCCGGGTCGAGGGTGAACCCGTCGGCGGTGAGCCGGATCGCCCGGGACATCAGCTCTCGGAACCGGGCGGGGTCGCCGAGGGCGGCCAGCGCCATCACGTGCCTTCCTCGTCACCGCGGCGCCAGCCGAGGTGTTCGGTGACGGCACCGTAGGCGTAGCCAAGGGAGGCCGGGTCGTCGATCGCGTGTGCCAGGTCGAGGCTGAGCCGCGAGTTGCGTTGACGGGCGTGCCAGGTGGTGGTGGTCTGCAACTCGCCGAGGCTGTCGACGATCAGGACCGCCGCGTCGTCTACACCGGCGGCGGCGAAGGCGTACAGGGCATGCGCGCGATGGTGCGGCACTGGCTGGAGGTGTGCGCGTGGGAAACGCTCGGCCAGGTCTCGCATCCGGGCTTGGTAGCGGCGGTGGACCGTGGTGAAGCTGCGGGCCCGTGGTACGGCTCGGGCGCGGCTGGCAGCCTGTCGCAGATGGGTCGGCAGTTGACCCAGCGCGCGTAGGTAGCGGCGCCCGTCGAAGTTGTACGCGACCGTGGTCACGTCCGACGGCGTCAGGCCGGCCTCGTCGAGCAGCCAGGCGACACCGTGTGCCGGGTAGGCCTTGCTGTGCTTGACCCCGTCGAGCCGTTCCTCCTCGACGAAGCCGATCAGGTGGCCGTCGACCAGCAGCGCCGCCGCCGAGTCATGCGTGTACGCGCACAGCCCAAGCACCACATCCGCGGTCATGCCAGCTCCGGCGATACGAGGGCCGGTCGGGTGAGGTGCTGGTACCAGGCGATGAGAGCAGCGCCGAGCGGCCCTGGGGTGTCGTGGGCGACCTTGCTAGCCAGGTCCCGCTCGCCGAGCTTCCATGTCCGGTAGCTGGTCAGCACTTGCCCGAACGTGTCCCACAGGGTGCCGTCAGGCAGGTCGCCGTCACCGGAGATGACCTGCGCGAGGACAACATCCAGGCTGGGCCAGTCCACGCCGATCGGATCCATCTCGGTGACGGTCGGTTCGTGGTGGAGACACTCGGCGGCAGCCGGAGCATGATCGGCGTAGAGGTGCAGCGAGTCGACGTGGTGGTGGTACTCGCCGACCTCGACACCGAGCCAGCCGGCCATCAGCTCCTGCAGGAGCGTCGTCGCGAAGATGTCGTACGGGAAGCCGAGCCAGAGATCCTGGCTGCGCATGCTGGTGTGCATCTCGAGCCGGCCCTGCCGGATCAGGAACCGGTATCCGAGAGTGCACGGCACGTCCCGGTAGCCGCGGTGGTCGCGTGCCGGGTCGTAGATCTGGACGACGGCTTGTCGGGAGTCTCGGTCGGCCGTCAGTTTCCGGATGACCGCTTCGAGCTGGTCGAGGCTGCCACCCCACCGGCGGATTCGTGGCCCGTACGCGCCCTGCAGGATTCCGTCGTCCGCGTAGCGGCGCAGGTTGTCGTTGAAGTCGAAGATCCACGGGTCGTCCGAGCCGGAAAGGATCCACAGCGCCTCGGCGACGGCGAATGCCGGGTTGATGACGCGTACGGGTGGCACGGAGACCAGCCGGCGCCGAGGGTTGGTCAGGCACAGGTGCGCGCCGACGACCTCGGTGGTCATCATGTCGCGCGGGCAGGCGATACGGCCGTTGAGCAGTACTGCCTGGCAGGCGGCGGTGAACAACTCGCTCGCGGAGTCCGCTGTCAAGACGATCATAAGAGGCTTCCTTCAAGATCAGGAGGTGAAGGCCGCGAGCCGGTCGCGGGAGAGATTGACCAGCCAGGAGGACTGCCGGGCCATGCCCTCGTGCAGGCCGATGGTGGGCCAGTAGCCGAGCAGTTGGCCCGCAAGGGTCAGGTCCGCAGCGGTCGACGGGACATCGCCCGGCTGGGCGTCCGCCACCTGGACCGGAATGTGCCGTCCGGTGACCGTGGACGCCTCCTGAATCGCGCCCCGCATGGAAACGCTCGCGCCGCCGCCGATGTTCACCACGGCGCACTGGGTATCTACCTGAGCGGCGGCGATCGTCGCGGCGACGACGTCGGTGATGTAGGTGAACTCCCGCCGTTGGCTGCCGTCGCCGAAGAGGGTGACCGGCAGACCGGTATAGGCGGCGAACAGCAGTCGGCCGATGGCCATGTCGGGTCGCTGGCGTGGCCCGTACACGGTGAAGTAGCGCAGGGCCACGACGCTGAGCCGGTTGTCGGGGCGGCACGCGTAGGCAACGCAAAGCTGCTCGGCGGCGAGCTTGCTCACTCCGTACGGGGAGACCGGGCTGGTCCGGTCGTCCTCGCGGCTGGGTCGGTCTGCCGGCCCGTAGACGCTGGACGAGGAGGCGTAGACGAGCCTCCGTACGCCCGATTGGACACACGCGTCGAGCAGCCGTTGGGTGCCGAGGACGTTGGACTGTGCGTAGTCGTGAAATTCCACGCCCCAGGAGGGCCGGACGCCCGGCCGGGCAGCCAGGTGGAACACGATGTCGCAGCCGTCGAGGGTGTCATCGAGCCGGTCGGTGGCCAGATCCCGGCAGAGCGGTGTGAACAGCGGATTGGCGGCTGCGGCTGCCAAATTCTCATCGGCGAGCGCGTCCTGACCGAGCCGGCGGCGGTCCAGGCCGACCACCTGAATTCCTCTGGCTAGAAGTGCGTCGACGACATGCGAACCGATGAAGCCGGCCGCGCCCGTCACCAGCACCCGCGCCGTCACCGGCGACCACCGCGCTGAGCCGGTTGCGACAGCACGCGCTGCCACACGAAGGTGAGCAGAGGCGGGTCGAACTGATAGACCGTCGCCCGGCCGGTCGCCGGTAGGTGGGGTTGACCCGCCCGACCGGGCGCGCCGATGGCAGCTGCAGCGGCGTGCCGCGAGACGTATACGGTCATGACGCCGCCGTCCGACGTTTGGCCGATTCCCGCTGCTTGGTCCAGTCGTGGCGGGCCCGCCGGTGTCTCGGCGGGCCCGCCGAGGTGAGGCGGCGGCTGGGAGCACCCCGCCGGTCACCCGCCCGCGCAGCTCCGATGGCAGTACGCAGGCGAGGAATCAACCTCACGACCGCACCTCCGGCCGCCGTCACAAGAAGCGGCGTCAGCTCTCCGGCCGCCTTGCCCGATCCGATCGATCTCTCCACCATGAATCCCCTCGCGTCGATGACAATGGTTTGGTGAGCTGGAGCTGCCCGGCAGCGTCCGTCGATGCTCGTCAACAGCGAACCGTCCAGCGGAGCCGAGCGGTACCGTCCACCACCCGTCCGCTCGCAACCAGGTAGTGACGGGCCGTAGCGGAGATGGCTAACGTGACCGTCGTCGACAGAGGACGTACGGAGGTGCCCGCATGACCGGACGGCGCTACCCCGCCAACCGGCGGCTAGCGTGGGAAAGGCTCCAGCGGGGCTGGTCCTACGAGGAGATCGCCGAGCGGATCCGTACGGAGATGAGTCACGCCGGCGAGACCGATACCGGGCTGAACGCCAACACGGTGCGGCGGTGGGAGACCGGTGAGCGGTGGCCCGACCCGCGTTACCGCAAACATCTCGTGGCCATCTTCGACAAGCCAGCCGATCAGCTGGGACTGCTCACTCCGGACGAGCTGGCGATGCGTCCGCAGGCGGAGACACTGCACGAGTTCAGGAGGTTGTGGGACATGATCACTGGAGGCGACGAGACCGGCTGGGATCGGGCCAGCGTCCTGCGCGCGTTGTTCGGCGCCAGCATGCTTCCCCTGGTGGCGCCGCTGCTGACACTCGATCCGCAGGCCGCGTATGCCCAAGCCAAGGCCATAGATCCAGGGGCCTACGCCGAGATCGTGCGGTGCCAGCGCACCCTGTACTGGACCAGCCCTGCACGCCCGCTCTACGAGGCCGCGTACGCCCACACCCAGCTCGGCACCGGACTCGTCCGCGCGGCCACCGGCACCAGCCGGGCGACCCTCGCCGGCGCCCTCGCCGAATCGGCGCTGCTCACCGCACGACTGGCATTCTTCGATCTCAACCAGCCTGCCGTCGCGCAACGCTGCTACGATGTCGCCCTCGCCGCCACCCGGGAGGCCGGAGACCACGCGCTGGCCGCCACCGTCCTCGGCCACATGGCTTTCATCCCGGCCTTCGGACATGATCCGACCGCTGCCCGATCACTGATCGACGCGGCGCTCCAGCACACCTGGCACGGCGTCAGCCCCGCCGTCCGCTCCTGGCTGCATTGCGTGGCCTCAGAAGTCGAAGCCCGCGCCGGGGCCGGGGCAGCAAGCCGCCACCAGATTGACCTCGCTGCTACCGCGATCGCGACGCGACCCGAAGTGCCCGATTGGTTCGACTACTACGACACCGACCGACTGCACTCCTTCGCCGGCTACGCAGTTCTCGCCTCCGGCGACCATGCGGAGGCCGCCCGCCACCTGGCCAAATCCCTCGCTGGCCTGACCGCGACGGGCGCCAAGCAGCGCAGCGTCGTCCTCGCCGACCTGGCCGCGGCGCACAGCAGCGACGGAGACCACGCCGCCGACTACCTCAACCAGGCCCTGGACGCCCTGCAGGCCGACTGGTACGGCACGGGGTTGGAGCGGGTCAGAGCCGTCCGGCAGGTACTAGGCGACAGCCGCGAGGGCAGCCAACTCGACGAACGCATCGCCGCCCTCGCGACCAGCCGGCCCGCTCTTCCGGGGAGCTAAGCCGCCGACTCGTTGTGCCTGCGTACCAGCTCGGGCAGCTCTGCCAGCGAGTCGAGGTGGAAGAGGCAGCGCTCGCTGATGGTCTTGTCGGCGAGGATGTGCCCCCACGGGCCGCGTCGTACCAGGGCCGTCGCGAGTCCGGCCGCCTGTGCCGGCCGGATGTCATTGTCCAGCCGGTCTCCGACGTACAGGACCTGAGCGGCGGGACAGCCGGCCTCCGCGACGATGCGGTCGAAAAACGCGGCCGACGGTTTCTCGACGTTCCAGCCGTCCGAGGTGCCGATCACGTCGACCGGCAGATCAAGGGCGCGCAGGATGGTCTCTGCTCGGGCGGTCTGGTTACCGGCCAGGCCGACCTGCACGTCCAGCTTCCGCAGGGCGGCCAGGCAGGGCCGGGCGTCCGGGTAGAGGTTCTCCTCGGAGAAGTGTTCCGGCTGTCCGGCGTCGGTCCGGCGCTGTCGCTCCTCGGCGAGGTCGAACCCGGGCCGGAACACCTGAAACGTCTCGCGGTAGTCCAGGCCGCGGGCGATGACCGCACCGAATACGGCCGAGAAGGTGTGCCGTGGGACGCCGAGCCAATCGGCCCAGGTGCCGTACTCCCGGGACTCGTCGACGATCGTTTCACCCACGTCGAAGAACACGCTCGAGATCATCCTGGGATTGTGCCCTTCGGCCTCAGGCGGATCAACGTGTGCCGCAGGCGGGGCCGTCGCACGGGATCATGATCCTTATCGGTGGGAGGGGAAACACTGCGGCTGGGCGTGCGTCCTTGGCCGACGATTCAATCCGGCTCGCTACCTGTTGGAAGCCGCGGCTCCGTCTTCGAGGTAGACACCGCCCTGCCCGATCGCGGCGACCGCTGCGGTGACCCGCCGAGCCAGTCGGGGGATCAACACCTCGCCCAGGCGCTCCGGCTCGACGAACTCGGAGCCGTCCAGCTCGTCCGGGCACAGGCGCATCGCCGCGATCTGGTCCGCTGTCAGTACCCCGCCGTCGAACACGAACATGAGCCCGCCGTCCCACGGCGGGCTCGCCGGCACCCAGTCGACGCACAGCAGCGATCCTGCGGGTATCGACAGGCCCAGCTCTTCCCGGATCTCGCGTGTGCAGGCGTCTGCCGGGGACTCGTCCGGCTCCACGGTTCCGCCGGGAACTTCCCACACGTCCTTGTAGGCCGGGTGGACCAGCAGCACCCGGCCGGTCGGATCGCGGAGGATCACGCCGGCCGCTGCGCGGACCCGCGTCGCGCTGGCGATGTAGGGGAGGTGCGGTTCGGTCTGCGTCTCGGCCACGCGACCGACCCTATGGGCTCGCCCTCGGCGCATAGCCCGTGCTTTAGAACAAGACCGTGAAGTTAGGGCGTTGGGCCTGATGTCAAGGGCTGTCTGAGCATGATGGAGGGTGCCGGTAAAGGGGCAGCGGGACTCCGGTAGAACGGCTTGTCGACCAAGACCAGCCTTCTACGGGGGAGTCCCGCTGTCGGAGCATTCTGTCATTACCCGGGTGATCACGGTGGCGAAGGGCGTGTTCGCGCCGGGCCATCTCGGGGAACTCACCCGGATCGTGCCGTTCGAGATGGTCGACGCCGTGCTGGCTGAGACGGCCGCACGCAGCAGCGTCTACGGCTACTGCCCTCACGGGTGGTGGTGTACCTGCTGCTGGCGGCTGGTTTGTTCGCCGAGGTGGGCTACCTCGGGGTGTGGGACAAGCTCGTCGCCGGTCTCGGCGGGCTCGGGTTGACCCGCCCGTCGGCGACCGGGTTGTGGCATGCCCGGGTTAGGGTCGGCGTCGCTCCGTTACGGGCGCTGTTCGATCTGCTGCGCGGTCCGGCGGGCGGGATCCGCACTGCCGGGGTGTGGTGGTGCGCCCTGGTGGTGACCGCGATCGACGGGACCGTGCTCGACGTGCCCGACTCGTCGGGTAACGCCGCGGGTCTGGGTAAGAACCGCAGCCAACACGGCACCGCCGGGTACCCGCAGGTACGCCTGGTGGCCCTGGTCGCCTGCGGCACGAGGGCCGTCATCGACGCGGTGGTCGGCCCCCGCAGCGACGGCGAGACCAGCCAGGCGCTGCGGTTGGTCCGCAGTCTGCACACCGGCATGATCGTGTTGCTGGACCGGGGCTTCGACAGCAACACCTTCCTCGCCGCGGTGGCCGGCACCGGCGCGCAGTTCCTCGTCCGGTTGAACGGCAACCGTAAGCCGCCCGTCCTCGCCCGGCACCACGACGGCTCATACACCTCGATCATCAGCGGCGTGCGGGTCCGGGTCATCGCGTGTGAGATCACCATCTCCACGACCGCCGGGACCCGAACCGGTGTCTACCGGCTGGCTACCACCCTGCTCGATCACCGGCGGTTCCCGGCGTTCGAGGTCGTGAGGCTGTATCACGAGAGATGGGAGGTCGAGTCCGCCTTTCTGGAGATCAAATCGACGTTGCTGGGTCGTCGGGTGCTGCGCTCACCCGTCCCGGCGCTCATCGCCCAGGAGATCTACGCCCTGCTCACGATCTACCAGGTGATACGGATCGCGATCGCCGACACCGCGGACGCCGCCGGCGGCGTCGATCCGGACCGAGCCGGCTTCACCGTCGCCGTGCAGACAGCCCGAGACCTGATCGTGCAGGCCGCGAACATCATCGCCGAGACGACCATCGACCTCATCGGAACCATCGGACGTCACCTGTTGGACAACCTCATGCCCGAACGGCGCCTCCGCGTCAGCCCACGCGCGGTCAAACGACCCCTGTCCCGCTACGCCTACAAGAGCCTCGGCGTCGACCGCAGGAGCTACCTCGCCACCCTCACCATCGACATCGTCGCAGGCCAACCCGCCTTGACAGACCACGGCGATCCTTAACTTCACGGTCTTGTGCTTTAGAAGGAAGACGCGGCAACGATCCCTCGAGCGTTGTTACGTCGAGTAACCATTGTATCGGTGCGTGGCGCGTCATCGCCGAGTCGGGGACGGCCTTGTCGCACACCCCTAAAAGATCAGCCCCGCAATACGGCGCCGATGATGGAGATCAACTATCGGCGGTCTGATTTGACCGTACCGCGCTTTCTGTCCTCATCTCTTCGGCTGATTCACTGAACAGTGATCTCCAAAATCGGCCCCAAAACCCCGGTTTGGGTATGTGGGTGCTTGCAGGGCTCGCCGACGCCTCGCCCAACGGCCGACGGCGAGCGCTGTCTCCGGTCACGGCGGTCTCGTCATCCGATCTCCAGGTTGGCGCATCGACTACTCCCTGTCATGGCTGTCGTGAACGGGATGTCGGACTGTCGGTGCCCGGAGGATCATCGGGGGATGGGTGACCAGGGTGCCACGCGGCGGTTGTCCCCGCGGCGGTGGCGGATCCTGTCGTACCTGGCGCAGCACGGTTCCGCGTCGACGCTGGACGTGGCGCTTGTCTGCGCGGTGTCGCGGCTGACGGCCCACCGAGACCTGGTGTGGCTGCACGAGGCGGGACTGGTGAACCGCGAGCGTTCGCCGGAGGACCGGACCCATACCTGGTGGTACGGGGTCACGGCCGAGGGGACCGATGCGCTCCGGCGAGCCCTGACAGCGTCGGGGCGGCCGGTTCCGCTGCGGTTGGGTCAGCGGCCCTCCGGCAAGGCGGATGCCCTGCTGTTCCTGCCGTTGGTCGAGGTGTCGCGGCGCAACCCGGGGCGGTGTGAGCTGTTCCAGTGGCTGGCGACGATGGAGACCTCGTCGTGGTTGCGGCAGCACGCCCTGGCGCAACTGCGGGCCGACGGCTACGGCGTCTGGCTGCAGGACGGGCGGTGCCTGCGGTTCCTGGTACACGTCGACCGTGGCCCGATCGGCGACGTTGTCGCCGAGCACGAGCGGCCGGCGTCAGGGCTGGGTGGACTGTTGACCGGCTACCGGCGCGCGGACCGACTGGTGCCGGTCGGGGCGGTTCTGGTGATCGCTCAGGATGCCGAGCGGGAGGAACGACTGCGGGCCGACCTGCTCCGTGGGCCGCTGCGGAACGTTGTCGCCACGACCACGCAGCAGTTGTTGTATCGCCACTGGCCGGACGAGCAGGTATGGCAGGTGCCGGGCGAGAATGGCAGGTGTCGCCTCATCGAGGTCGGATCGTGACCCCACGACGTCCCGATTCCCGGGCTGCCACCAACGCCAGCGGCATGGTGCGGGATCTCACCAGCGGCGGTCCCGAGTGGCAGACAGCCGTCAAGCGCGGCGACCGCGACGGCTTGGAGCTCGCTCTACCGCGCCTGCATGAGCCAGCGCTCTATGACCGTGAAGTCGTGCTCGGTCAGCCCGCGACGGGGATCGACCCGATGCAGCAAGGCCGGGCCGTGGTGATGAGTCGATACCCACTGCTGATCGGCATGGGAGATCTCGTCGTCGACCCAGACGAAGGGGCGTCCCTGCGCCCACTCGACCAGCCCACGGGTCTTCCAGTTCAGGACGCTCACCTCGTCGGAGTCGGGCCAGTCCACGACTGGCAGGGCAGGCAGCCCGAGCAGGGGTGCGAGCACGTCGTTCGCGTCGCTCATCCAGGTCGTCGCCCACACGAGATCACACGACACGGCCTTCAGCCGGCGGCCGTGTTTCGGATTGACCTTGTGCAGCAGGGGATGGGCGTCGACCGGTAGAACCGATGCCTCGCGGCGGCCATGCGACATGCCCGGCCCAGCCGCCGTCGGTGTGCCGAACGGGATGAGGGTGCCGTCCACGTCAAGGAACAGCAACGGACGCGGCGCAGGGTCGGACATGACCCAAGAGGCTAGCCCCCCGCCACCGGCTACCTCCGCGCTTTCCCAAGGCCATTCGTCTCGCTGCTGCTCCCGGCGGCCGGCAGGCGTGCGCCGCTGACGGCGACCACGGCAGGGTCGGCGCCGGGATGCATCTCACCGGGCCCTTTCCGCCTCGGCGGCGCCGGTGACCCGACCACGACACCAGCCCCACGTCCACACCCCTCAACCAAGGAGTTCTCGTGCTTTCGCCGACACCTTCAACGACTGCCGTACGCATTGGCAGTGATGAGTTCCGGCTTGATCCCCGTTCGGGGGTCGGGCTTGGCGTCAGCGTTGACGTCAGTCTTCAGCCGGACCCCCGAACCGACCCCCTGTCTCCTCTCACACCGCAGGCCAGCCCGTCTGTCAGCGCCGTCGGATTGTCCTGCGACAGACCCTGCCTGGTCTCGGGTCTCTCCCCTGGGGCTGGCTGGCATTCCCTACCCGGGAAGGAGTTGGTAGCCGGTGGATGATCCGGTCCTTCGGGTCCAGTCCCAGCTGACCGGCCGTGACCGTGTGCTGCTGAGCTGGTTGTACGACCATGGCGCGTTGACGTCGTTCCAGATCGCGACCGCCTTGTTCCCGTCGTTGGACTTCTGCCAGCGGCGGCTGCGGACCCTGTACCGGCTGCGGTTGGTGGCCCGGTTCCGGCCACAGCGGGCCGACGGCGGCTCGTACCCCTACCACTACGTCATCGACCAACTCGGCGCCGAGGTCGTGGCCGCCAGCCGGGACGAACGCCCACCACGGCGGGACTACGCCCGGGTGGAGCGGCGACGCTGGACCTCGACCCGCAGCCTCGCCCACCGCCTCGGGGTGAACGGCTTCTTCACCGACCTGGCCGGGCACGCCCGTACTCACCCGGGCACCGGCCTGGTGGAGTGGTTGCCGGAGGCGGTGTGCCAGCGCGCCGGTACGTTCACCCGCCGGCAGGATCCGGGGCTGGTGCGGGCGTACCAGCCGCGGGTCCGCCCGGACGGCTACGGCCGGTGGGTCGAGAACGGTATCGAGGTGCCGTTCTTCGTCGAGTACGACACCGGCGCCGAACAGCTGTCAATCCTGGCCGGCAAGGTGGACGGCTACCAGGAGCTGTTCGCGACGATCGGGCGGGCGTGGCCAGTGCTGTTCTGGCTGCACTCGGCCGCCCGGGAACGCAACCTACGCCGCGTGCTAGCCGACGCGCCGCTGATGGTTCCAATTGCCACTGGGGCCCGCGACCACGCCGCGACCGCGGGCCTGGGCCCGGCTGGGGCGGTGTGGGCCGTGGCCGGCGGGGAAGGGCAGCGGCTGCGGCTGGCGGATCTGGCCGGGTACGTCGCTGACGCCTCCGGTCTGGCGGGTGAGGCCGCGTGATCGGCGACGGCACGACGGCGGCGGACAGTACCTCCGCTGCGGATCGGACAGCAACGGCCGGCGTCGGTCACGGATCTGTCGTGAGCGCCTTGGCCGGTGCTGACAGATCCGTGAGAGCACCGGACGTCCGCTCCCACAGCGGCCGACCGCGTCCGGGTCCCGCGTCCGCAGCGGGCGGTCCGCAGCCGGCGTCCGGTCCCCGTCCCAACGGTTGTCCGACGCCGGGTCGGTCCGCAATCCGGTCCGGCCTCCTGCGACTGGCGGACGGGCCGTCGCTCCGGTCCGGGTCGGGGAGGTGATCGGCCACGACGGCACCGGTCTCTGACCCGGATACCAGTCCTCGCAGCAGCCGCATCGAGGGCGTCGTCCAGGTCGTCATCATGCTGGCCATCGGCGGCGCAGCGGGGGCGGCCAGCTTCACCCACGTGCACAACATGGCCGCCGCGCACGGCCAACCCGGCTGGCTGGCCTGGGCCGACGCGATCGTCCTGGAGCTGATGTCCATCGCCTCCGGCCTGGAACTCCGCCGCCGTAAACGAGCCCACACCTCCACCCTGTTCCCGGCCACCGTCCTGGCCTGCGCCGTCACCCTGTCCCTGGCGGCGCAGGTCGTCGAGGCCGAACCCTCGGTCATCGGCTGGGTCGCCGCCGCCGTGCCTGCGCTCGGATTCCTCGTCATGGTCAAGATCGCCCTCGGCCGGACCAGCACCGCGACGCCCGCCCCTGCCGTGGCGGTTGTGGACTGCGACCGGATGAGGCCGGTCGGACCGTTCCGGACAGCGGACTGGACGAGGCGACCCGGTGCGCCGTCACGGCGGGGGAGCGGTCCAGCACCCGGACCGTCCGCTCACCGGATGCTCGTCGCCGACATGGCGGACGGGACCGGCATCGGCGAGCGGACCGGGGACGGTCCGCGCAGCCGTCCGGCGATGTGGCCGAGCTGCTGCCGGCGGCGCGAACTGTTCGGGACCGGCTCGCGGCGGACGGGCAGGCGCTGACCCGGGCGGCGCTCGCCGAAGCCCTCCGCGCAGCCGGTCACACCGTGTCCAACACCCGAGTATCCGAACTCCTCAAGACCCTCAAGGTCGAGTCGTCGGCACCACCCGAGCTGATCGTGGAACCGGTCATGCCGACCAAACCGACGCCACCGCCGCTGTCACCGGACGGGGCAGCGGTGACCGATTGACGATCTCTCCGCCGTCAAGGACGGAGATTCCCTCCACGCTGCGCATCAATGAAACAAGTAGCCGAGATGAGTGCGTTGGCTGAGTCGTCTGGGGCAAGGACAACGGCGGTGCCGGTCACCGCGATACCGGTTCGCGGTTCGGCGGGGATCCCGATGGTCAGGACGCCGGGGGGCCCAAGTCCTGGCCTTGGTGCACGGTGACAGTCACGGGTGGCGCGAAGGGCAACAAGACCTCCGGGCTCCGCCCCGAACCCCGGCCCTCCTAGGAGAGTGGCGTACGGTGATCGCCGCAGGTGGTGGGCCGGTTGGGATGCTTGGCCCTCCATGGGGTTGAACCCCTGGCCGACTCCGGCTACGAAGGCGCTGGCCAGGGCATCCACACCCGTACAAGCAGCCTGCCGGCCCGGACCGGGGTGGGCTGGGTCACCTTCGGCGACGGCCGCCGCCTCGCGGTCGACAACCGCACCTACAACACCGTCCTTCGATCAATGCGGCGTCTCGGAGAACGCGGCTTGGCATGTGGCCGCCGGTTACGTGACGCGGGGAAGCCCTGCGAGATCGTGCCCGAGGGTGTGCCGGAGTGTGAGGACGTTGTCGGGCTCATGGCTGGGCTGTTCGATCCGGTCAGCACCCGGGGTACTTACGGCCGCGAGCGTCAGTTCGAGGAATCGTTGTGAGGCAGCCCGCTGCGGTGTCTCGCTGAGGCGCGCGAGGTGTTCGTTGAGAAACAGCATGAGGAAGATGTCTTCCACCCACCGATCGGTACGGAAGGTGCCTTCGGATTTTGCGCGAGCGATCAGTTCCTCGAACCCACTGAGGGTTTTGTGTCGTAGTCGGTCGACCTCGGCGTTTTCGCCTGCCGGGATCGCCCGGAGCGCGGCCAAGTGGTTGACCTCGTTGACCTGCTCGGTGAACAGCCATTTCAGGAAGCTGGTGAACCCAGACCAGCCGTCGTCCTCGGCGAGCGCCTCGGTGAGGGCATGCTCATGTCGCGAGAGGCTGCCAAGGACCACCTCGATGATCAGTCCCCGCCGATCGGAGAAGTGGCGGTAGAGCGTGGCGTTGCCGAGGCCTGCTCGCTTCGCGATTTCGTCGAGGGGGGCGTCGAGACCGTACTCGGCGAACACCTCGCGGGCCGCGTTCAACAGGGCTTGGCGATTGCGGCGTTGGTCCGTGCGGGGACGCCGTCGCTTGGGGTCCGTGTGTGCCATCGGATCGATCCTAACGACCGCGGACCGCGGCGTGGCCCACCCCACCGGCAAAACGTGGACTACTCCCCGTTTTCGGCATAGCCTGGGCTCACAGGTCAAAGACGGCCGAGGGAGCGGATCATGAAATTCGACTACGTCATCGTCGGCGCGGGCGCGGCAGGAAGCGTGCTGGCCAACAGGCTGTCGGAGAACCCGTCCAACAAGGTTCTGCTGCTCGAGTACGGGGGCGCGGACATCAACCCGATGCACTACATCCCCAAGGGCTTCTTCTTCACCCTCCGCGGTGAGCGCTACTCGTATCACTACCCCACCCAGCCGATCGGGCCCAGCGGGCAGATCGAGGCCTGGACGCGGGGCAAGGTGACCGGTGGGTCGACCACGATCAACGGGATGATGTACACCCGCGGCGCACCGGCCGACTACGACGCGATCGTCGAGCGGGGCAACCCCGGTTGGGGCTGGGACGACATGCTGCCGGCATTCAAGGCGATGGAGGACCACCAGCTCGGCCCCTCGCCGATGCGCGGCGCCGGTGGCCCCTACGGCGTCTCCATCAGCGAGGACGACGATGAGGTCACCACCGCCATCCTCGCCGCCGCCGAGAAGGTCGGCTGGCAGCGTTCGACCGACACCAATGCCCACGACGACGAACGCATCGGCTTCACCCCGTCATCGATCAAGAACGGCGTGCGGGTCAGTGCCGCCAGCGCCTTCCTGCGGCCAGCGCTCAAGCGGCCCAACCTGACGTATCTGAAGCGGACGAAGGTGGGTTACCTGCTCTTCGACGGGCACCGGGTCGTCGGCGTGCGTGCCACCCGGAAGGGGTCGGGGTACCAGGACTATCTGGCGGCCAAGGAGGTCATCCTGTCGGCCGGGACGATCGAGAGCACGCTGCTGCTGGAGCGATCCGGCATCGGACGACCGGAGGTACTCCGGGGCGTCGGGGTGGACGTCGTGGTGGAGAGCCCGAACGTCGGCGAGCGGGTGATCGAGCAGCGGGGCGTCAGCTTCCAGGTGAAGCTGAAGGACCAGATCGGCTTGACCCAGCGGCTCAACTCCGTGCCCAAGGAGGGCTGGGAGGGGTTCAAGTACCTGCTGACCCGCCGCGGCCCGATCGCCACAGGTGGATACGATCTCCTCTCCGCCTTCAAGTCCTCCCCAGAGCTTGAGCGGCCCGACATCCAGGGGATCTGGCTACCGATGGCGCTCGATGCCTCCTCGCCCACTATGAAGCTGGCCAAGCACTCGGGATTCATGTTCGTGGGGTACAAGATCAGGCCGACCACCGAAGGCTCGATCCACCTCGGGGGGCGACTTCCGGAGAACGCGCCACTGATCAACGCCCGGTTCCTCGAGACTGAGGAAGATCGTACGGCAACCTCGAAGATCCTCGATCGGGCTCGCGAGGTGGTCGCCCAGAGCCCGGTGGCGGACCTCGTCCAGGAGGAGGAGTTCCCCGGCCCCAAGGTGTCGACACCGGAGGAGGTTCTCCGATACTCGATCGACACCGGAGGCGGGATCTACCACGCCATCGGCTCGGCAGCCATGGGGCCCAACGATGACGATGTCGTCGACTCCCGCCTGAGGGTGCGAGGGGTGTCCGGGCTGCGAGTGATCGACGCTTCGGTCTTCCGGCAGCAGCCGTCAGGCAACACGGCGGCACCCACCATGGCCCTCGCGTGGCGCGCAGCCGACCTGATCGAGCAGGGCGAATAACAATGCGACATTGCGCAGAAGGGCAACCCGCCCGGTCGCAGACGCGAGCCCTTGCGTGACCGCGCGGTAGCCCCGGACGGCACCACGGCTCCGTCAGCCCCCAGCGCAGACGGAGCCGTGGCCGCTCCGAAGATCAGAAATCTGTGACTGGGTATGTCCACACACACCTTCTCCAACAGACCCGTGACGTGTTCCGATACGTACGGGATCCGCAGGAGACAGCCCCAGCGGAGCGGCGGGAGCTGTGATCGCCGCCAGCAGCGGGACGCCCAACGCGTCGATGGGAGGATGACCCCTGGAACCTTCGGGTATCCGCTCATGCCGCAATCCGCGCGTTACGTTGCGTGGTCGACTGTCATGGGTCGAGGGCGTCCGGAGTGCCGATGTGCGGATGGTTGATCACGCCGTCTGTCGGACGCAGTGGCGATCGCCGGGTCAGCGGATTGTGGCGATGAGGCGTTGCTGGGCGGCGTGGGCGGGTGGGCCCCAGGTGGGTTTGCCGCCTGGGCGGCCGTGGACGCCGGCGTGGCCGATGAGGATGCCGCCGAGGGCGCGTGCCATCGCCCAGCCGCGGGCGCGGCGCATGGTGGCGGTGTCCGGGGTCGGCCGGTATGCCGCGTAGAAGTGGTCGGTGGTGTCGTCCGGTAGCAGGAGCCACACGGCGGCGAGGTCATATGCCGGGTCGCCCGCGCAGAGGTCGCCGAAGTCGATCACGCCGCAGAAGGTGCCGTCGGCGGTGAGGACGTTGGCCGGGTGCAGGTCGGCGTGGAGCCATAGCGCCGGGCCCGTCCATTGAGGCGCGGTGACCGCGTCGTGCCAGACGGCGCGAACGGCGTTCGGTTCGTTGATCAGCCCTCGCTCGGTGGCGGAGGTGACCGCCTTGGCGAACTGTCGGCGCGGTCGGCCAGCGGCCCGCCGCGGTCCCGGCCTGCGGGCGCGCCGCTGGGGGCGGGTTGGTGAAGAGCCGTCAGGAAAGTGGCCAAGGTTTTGGCCGCGTCTGCAGCACGCGTGACGGGGGTCCGGTCGGCGGGTGTGCCCGGAACCCAGGTGGTGATGAGCCAGGGCCGAGGGAACCGTGCGGAGGGCTCGCCGAATCGCTGCGGGACGGGGGTTGGCAGCGGAAGGCGCGGGGCAAGCGTGGGCAGCCAGGAGTGCTCCTTGCGCAGCAGCGCGTCCGCGGACCCGGTCGCCCAGGGAAGCCGGACGGCCAGGTCGTCACCGAGCCGCCACAGTTGGTTGTCCCATCCACGCGCGCCTAGCCGAACTGGGCGATCGGCGAGGTCTTTGTGCTGGTCGCGTACTAGATCCCGGACCAGCTCCGCGGTGATCTCGATCTCGACGTGGGTCACGCGGAGCAACAGTAGTCCCGCAGCGCCGCCTGTTCACCCGGCAGCGGATCGCCGTCAACTACTGCTCACACTGGTTCGTATCGCGCTTCGTCTGGTCCGCCGCCCGCTCACTGCCGCGATCCGCGTGTTATGCAGCGTCACGCCGAGCTGGCCCGGTTGCCGTTCGGTCGTGCCGATGGCAGTGTGTGTCGGGGTTGCCGTGGACGCATACCCGTCCAAGGCGTCGATGTAGCGCTGGTCAGCTGGGGCAGTGAGACACGACCGGTGCGTCGCTACATCGACCGCCGGGCCCCTTCGTTCGGCTCAAGCCGCGGGATGGGTAGCTCCCGAAGCGGATCGCCGCCGTCGATGAAGAGTCGGGCGTCTGCCTTGGTCGCCCCGGCGATACGCTGCAGCACCTGCTGACCAGCCTCGGGGTGCGCCCGTCGAGGGCGCCAACGCGGACGGCGAACACGATCTCGTACGGCTCTTCCTGGGTCTGCAGGACGAAGTCTTCGGCCGCAACGCGGCGGACACTCATGCGGCCGGACCTGATCTCGTCCACTGCGGCTGCCTCTGCCTGGGCGATCGCGGTGGCAGACCGGTCGATGGCCAAGATGTGGCCGGTGGTGAGTCGGGCTGCGACCGCTCGTGCGGCCGCCCCGGGCCCGCATCCGATTTCGAGGACGCGGGAGTGCGGCTGAATGGGAAGCGCGTTTACGATCGCGGCGAGGCGGGGCGACAGAGAACCCGGCACAGCCAGAAGGATAAGCGACGACTCGCCTACGCGTGCGGCGGCAGCAAACACAGTGATCGCGCGTCTACTCCCTCGCAGCCTTCTCTGCTGCTTCGTGCGGTGTTCGAGGCGTCCGCGTCTGCCGCTGATGGACTACGTCGGGACGCTGCAGGGATCCCCCGTGGTCGAGTCACTGGGGAGCTCGCCGCCGACCGGCGTCCACTTACCCGGGCAGCGCTCGCCGACGCCCTCCGTCAGGCGGGCCACACCGTGTACAACACCCGGGTCTCCGAACTCCTCCAGATCCTCCGAGCCGAGACGTCCTCGACGCCCAGAGCGCATGACGAATCGCCTCATGCCCCGAGCCTGTGACGAACACCGCTGCCAGGTCGGTAGCGATGACAAATGTCAGCCCTCCGGACAACCGGAGCCCCCGCATTACCGGTGACCGCCCTCGGGGTCACGCCCCTGCAATCCCCGAATCCTCAGACATTCGAAGAACAGTCGGGAGAACACCGCTGATGAGCACCACCGTGAACCCAACCGACGCCGAACGGGATCGTGACGACCAGGACGAAGCAGACCAGCGCGGCGATGCCGTAGCCAATCGCGAGGACGAGCCCACCGCCGAAGATGAGCCACAGCATGTTGAGCAGGAAGCGAACCACCTCACCAGGATGACCGCCGCACTCCACCGACGACCTGCTCCGGGCCTGGTTCGCCGGGGTCCGTGGAGCACGACCTATCAATCCCCTGGAGTCATCTGTTCATGAGGTCGTCCAGCAGCGCGGCTACGACGCTCTCCTCGTGCACCACCAGCGCGTGCCGCCGCATCGCGGCGGCAAGTGCCGGGTCCCACGGCGTGTCGAGGTTCGGTCCGCTGAGTTCCCGCAGCGGCGTGCCGCGCAGCCGGGCCTCAGCTATCGCTGCCTCGTAGTCGGTGGACCGGAACCGCCAGGGAAGGGCCCCGGTTCGCCGCATCACACGCTCGGCGATGCCGATACCCGGCCAGTCGAAGTCGCCGTGGTAGATCAGCCGTACGCGGTCCTGCGCGGCCAGCGCGTCGAGCAGCGCGAGCGTGACGGTGGTGGGATTGCCGGAGGTGCAGACGAGGGTGGCCGGCGCGGCGGCGTCGGCGGCGGCTTCGAGCACGCGGGGGTTCTCGCAGACGTACACCGTGTCCTGGGCGATGAGCAGGTGGCCGAGCCGCCGGACGTCACGCAGGGTCAGGTGGGTTTCGGCGTGTTGGTCGGCTCGTTGCCGGAGGGAACGGGACAGCCAGTCGTCGGCGAGTGGGCGCAGCCCGTAGGTGAGGACGGTGGTGGCGACCGTGTCGCCGGCGACACCGGCCGACTCCCACAGTGCCCGCCGGGCGGCGCGTCGGGCGGCGGCTCGGAAGAGCCGGTCAGGGCCAGGGCGATGCCGCGCAGAACGAGCCGGGCCAGCAGGGTGTCGTCGTCCAGGCCGTGCGCGGTGCCGGTGACCCGTTCCGCCAGCTCGGTGCGGGACCACGGCGTGGACGGTCGGCTGAGGGTGAGGCCCAGCGCCGTGGTGGCCGCGGTGATCAGCCGGCGGGCCTCGTCGGAGGTGAGCCGGGCCAGCACGCCGCTGCGCCACAGGCTGTCCAGCCACCTGGCCGCCCAGTCCTGGTCGGCGATTCCGGCGGCTTCCACGGCGACGCGTCCGTGCTCGCGGAGCTGATCTCGTCGGGTGACCTCGGCTGCGGCGTCGGCCGGTCGATCGGGTACCGGACCGGTGAGCGCCTCGATCACCTCGATCAGGCCGGCAGCGGCGGCGCTGCTGGCGAGCGCCCGGTCGAGTTCGGCTAGGTCGATGGTGACCTGTGCGGCGACGGGCCGGCCGATCAGTAGTCCGACCACCTCCCGCTGTCTGTCGTCGAGGGCACGCAGCGACAGTCGTCCGCGGGCCGCGCGCCCGTTGCGGATCAGTCGCAGGCGCACCGCGGACCACAGGGGAACGAGTTCGGGTGCGCCGAGCCAGGCCAGCGGGGTGTTCACCGTGTCACCAGGTTGCGTCGGGAGCCGTCCCAGCGGAAGTGCAGGGTCGCCACGCCCGGCTGGGTGGGGTCGCGCAGGCATTCGTAGATGCCGAGCGACGGCACTTCCGGAAAGCAGCCCCACAACCGTTCGCTGGTGAGCACCGCGTCGAGGTCCAGGTCGACGAGCAGGCCGAGGAGGCGGCCGTGGGTGGGCTCGTCGACCTTCGCGAACGCGTCGTCGAGCAGGATCAGCCGTGGGGCGGGCGGGTGCGCCGCGCCGACAGAGGAGAAGTGCGCGGCGGCGGCGGCGAACAGCACGAGGTACGACACGACCCGCTGTTCGCCCTGGCTCATCGCGGTACGTGAGGACAGTGTCCGTTCCCGGTCCGGGTTGGCCTGGTCGGTCACCTTCACCGCGAAGGTGAACCATTGCCGGTAGTCCAGTGCGGTGCGCAGGTGGGCGCCGTACCCGGCGGAGGAGTCGGCTCGTCGGGCGTCCTCCACTCGTCGGGCCAGCACCTCTCGGAGCCGGTCGTTCTGCTCTCTGGTCCGCATCGCCAGTGGCGTGCGTAGCAGGTCCACCGCGGCCTTGGTGTCCGCGTCGGAGTCCGCCCGCAGCGTCCACACCAGCCGGGCGCCCAACCCGTGCGAGGTGCGGACTCCGTCCAGGGTGTCGTTCATGGCGGCGACGAGGTGGTGGGCGGCGAGGATCTGCCGGGACAGGGCGTCGCCCAGCTCTCCGAGCAGGAAACGTTCGAATGCCTGCCGCTCGCGGTCGGCGACTGCGGAGCGTTTGTCGTCCAGTTCCGTGCTCAACCTGGCCGCCGCCAGTGCCACCGGGTGCTGCCCGATGTCGTCGGCGATCTCGATCACCTTGACCCCGTCGCGGTCCTCCCAGATCAGGTCGTATCCGCCGGCGAGCCGGCCGCGTACGTCGTTGTACCGGTTGTGCAGGGCGTTTTCTCCGACGTCTTGCGTCTGCGCGCCGATCGTGGAGTGCAGGCGTCCGGCCAGTTCGTCGAGGTGCTGGATCCGTTCGCGGGCCGATTCGCCAGCCGGCCCGGCGTCGGTGAACGGGGGCAGGCCGAGTGCCGGGGAGACGCCGGGGAGGGTGAGGACCCGGGGGAGGGCTGTCCCGGCGGCGAGGGTGGCGTTTTCCTGTTCGGTGAGCCGCTGTCGGGCCTCGTCCCGATGGTTTTCGGCGCGTACGCGGTGGTCCCGGGCCTGCTGGTAACGGTGCCGGGCAGACGGCAGACTGTCCTGGGCCGCGCGGAGCCGTCGGTCGGCGTCGGCCTCGCGGGCGAGGACGTCGGCGGGGTCGGCGCCGAGGGATTCCTGGAGTACGGCCAGCGCCTGCGCGGCGTCGGCATGACGCCCCGCGGCGGCCGTGGCCTCCTCGTTGGCGGTCTCGCCGCGCTCCACGGCGAGCGCGTGGTCGGTGATCTTCTGCCGGTAGCCGGCAAGCTGCTCGTGCAGGATTTCGGTGCTCCGCCGCTGGCGGGGCAGCTCCTCGCCGAGCATTTTGAGTCGGACCTCGACGCGGCTCAGGTCGTCGGGATCGGCGGGCAGCAGGTGGGCCTCGGCGGCGGACGTCGCCTCCCGTTGCCGGGCGGTGGCCTCGGTGCGCCGGTCCCGGGCGGTGCGGCGGGCGCGTCCGACGTCGCTGGTGAGCCGCGCCAGCGCCGATGCCGCCTCATCGCGGCGCGCCCAGGCGGCCTGCAGCGGCCCGCCGTCGGGCAGGTCACGCAGAGTGCGGGTCAGCTCGTCGCGGGTCTTGTCGGCGATGGTCAGGTCGCCGTCGAGGGAGTCCTTCTCCCGCTGCGCCTGTTCGATCTCGGTGGCCAGCTCGGCCAGGCGGCGGGCGCGTAGCGCCGCCCGGTTGGCCGCGCCGACGTATTCGGCGGTCGGTTTGTGCCAGGTGCCGTGGGCGACGCCGAGGCGCCAGGTTCCGTCGTAGCCGACCCAGCTGGCTGCCTCGGCGGGCCCGAGGGCGATACCAGCCAGCAGCGGTGTCACCCGCTCCGCCCCGGGCACGGGCTGCAGCGCCTTGTCGAGGCCGGCTCCGATAACCGGCGGCCCGGGGCGCAGCAGGACCTCTCCGCTGCCGGCCACCACGGACCCGTCGGCGGTCACCCGGCCGTCGAGCAGGCCACTGGCCTCCAGTGCCGCCTCCAGCCCGGCCCGCTGCTCGGCGGTGACGTGTCCGGCGAAGTCGACGAGCCGGTACAGCGCGTCCTCCGCCGGCATGATGCTGCGGAAACGCGATGCCGGGGGCTGCGGATCGGCTTGTTCGGTCCACCGTCGGTGCGCTGCCCGCAGGTCGGTCATGGTCGCCTTGACCCGGTCGAGGGCGCGCAGCAGGTCGTCGCGACGGGCGTCGGCGGCGCGGCGTACCGGTTCGAGCGCGGCGTCGGCCGCGGACCGCACCGCCGGCGGTGTGTCGGTGGGCAGTGCCGTGTCGTCGTCGGCGGTCACGGCGCGCCGCAGTGCGGCGACGTCCGCGCCGA
>NZ_JAEVHN010000008.1:0-40951 GCF_016803375.1 Micromonospora sp. 4G55 | reverse complement strand
CACCTGTCAGGCAGCCCGGGGGCGGGCGTCGAAGTTCGCAGCCTCACGCCCGTCCCCGGTGCTCCTTCGTACAAGTCGGGTAGCCCCATCGCGTCGCCGTGACGGGGCCCCCTCAGAACCGGGCGTGCGGCTTTCACCGCACCCGGCTCAAGCAAGCCCCACGGGCTCGCAGGTCTCTTGCGGTGCTGGGCTCACGTTGGCAGCGGAGGTGCGCCGCCGCCGGCAGTGAGCGTGGACGAGACGCGGTTGATCGTCCGGCCCGCCACCCCCTGGGACGATGGCTTTGCGGCTGATCGCCTTGCGGGTTCCGCGCAGCCACTGTTCCCACTGCTGTGGGTTCTGCGGCTGCCGGTCGGCGTGCAGCAGCAGGTCGTCGCAGTAGCCGCACCGCCCGTGCTGAGCCTGGAGCAGGCCCAGGGTGAGGCGGTTGACTGGGAGCGACGATCGGCTGCGGCGACGCCGGGCGTTCCAGTAGTCGGTCAGGGTCGGGTCGTCGACGGACGCCGAGCCGATGACCATCTGGTGCCGGACGATTTTCGTCCAGCCGAACTTGAGCAGGTATGCGCCGCTGTCGCGGTCGCCGAACACCCACCGGGTTCTGCGGGACGGGTTGAACCGGTCGAAGTACCGGGAAACGATCCAGTGCTTCGGCTTGTTCGGGTGGCGGCGTAACGCCCACCTGTAGGTCAGCTGCCACAGGTAGTGGTCCAGCCGGCTGAAGACTCGACTGGACACCGCCGTCCGGTAGTAGGCCGCCCAGCCGCGCACGATCGGGTTGATCGCGCCGACGATCACCGCGACGTCGGCTCCTCGCAGAGCCTTGATCTCGGTGCGCAGCCTGTGCCGGATGCGTCTCACGGCCGCGTCGCTGGGTTTTATCAGCAGCTTGTCGCGGTAGCGGCGGACGTTGAATCCGAGAAAATCGAAGCCGTCTTCAAGGTGGACGATCGCCGTTTTATCCTCGTTGAAAGCCAACCCTCTCGGCGTCAGCCATGCGGCGAGCCGCGCCTTGACCCCTTCCGCCTCATCCCGTGAATGGCATAAGACAACAAAGTCATCGGCGTATCTGACCACCAGCGGAAATCCCGTCAACACCTCCGCTTTCGAGCGGACTTGACGATATCGGACACCTGCGGCTTGCTCTATCCCGTG
The DNA here is from genome assembly GCF_016803375.1 of Micromonospora sp. 4G55. Classification (NCBI taxonomy): domain Bacteria; kingdom Bacillati; phylum Actinomycetota; class Actinomycetes; order Micromonosporales; family Micromonosporaceae; genus Micromonospora; species Micromonospora sp. 4G55. The sequence goes on along the minus strand of NZ_JAEVHN010000008.1, from coordinate 39,799 downwards.
CAGCGCGACATTCAGCAGCAATGGACTGACAACCCCTCCCTGGGGAGTGCCTTCCTCAGTCGGGGACCATCGACCCTTGTCCACCACCCCCGCTTTCAGCCACCCGGCAATAGCTTTCCTCGCGGGAAAATTGCCGAGGGATTTCAGCAGGTGTGGATGGTCGATGCGGTCGAACGCCGCCTTGAGATCCGCGTCCAACGCCCAGAGCCGCTTGGCTCGGGGCCCTCGCACGGACTGGTAGACAGCGCCGATCGCGTCATGGCAGCCACGCCCGGGCCGGAAGCCGTACGACTTCGGCTCGAACCTGGCTTCCCACTCCGGCTCCAGCGCGTTGACGACCTGCGCTTGGAGCACCCGGTCAACGATGACCGGGATACCGAGTGGGCGCTGCTTGCCACCGGCTTTCGGGATGAACACCCGCTTCACCGGCCGGGCTGTCCACAAGCTCGCCTCGTGTTGCACCCACCGCGCCAGATCGGCCCGGTCTTCCGGGTGCAGCGCGACGCGCCCGTCGATCCCGGCGGTCTTGCGGCCAGCGTTGACCTGCGTCGTGCGCCGCACGCTCAGCAGCGTGTTGGCCCACGAACGCAGCATCAACTTCTGCAAGTTACGGACCTTCTTCAGGTCCCCTGCCCGCGATGCCGTGAAGATCCGCTGCCGCAGACGCCCTACGGACGCCTCCACCGAAGACCAATCAACGGTCTCCCAGTCGAAACGCTCGCCCTCCGGTCCGTTCACCAACGTGCCCGCAGGCACGACGGCGTCCAACTTGCCCATCAGTGCAGTTGTCGTCGTCATCGATCCTTCACAGGCTCACCTGGCCCAGGTCAGCACCCTTTCGGGTCCGGGCACCACCCGTATCCGGCCAGTTATCCGGAAAGACCGGCGGAGGAGCCAGCCATCAATTCCCGGTTTCCTGCTGCCTTTCGGCCACCGGCATTCGCTTCTTGGGCCATCCTCTGCCCGCTGAGGAATTCAGCTTCCCTCACGGTCGGCTTACCGGGCCTGGCACCGGCCCGGACCTCATCGGGATTACCTCGTTCCACACGACCAAGACACGGCCGGGGAGGGTGCCTCCTTTACCCCGAGGGCGGCGGTGTCCCCACGGCTGGCGCTCCTTCACCAGCCGCCGCCTGCCGCGTTCTCAACGGCCAGCCCTTATCCCCAGGTCACACGATCCGTCACCCCAGGGTTTCGAATCACGGGGCATCGTCGAAGGTTCACTTGCGTTCACCCGTCCGGCCTTCCCCTTGCCTGTGGCCCCCGGACGGCACGGGAGCCCTTGGGCTTCTACCCCGAGCTTCGCACCCCGCCGTTACCAGCGACGCACGTCGGAGCGGAGACGGGCCATTGGACACAAGCCCGGAACTACACCATCAGACGAACCTCCTGATCCTCCCTGGTGCGTCCACTTGGATCGTGCGACCGCGAGTCGCACAGGAGCGACACGAGTGTCTCCCATCCTGCACACGACCGCTATCGCCGCCGGCGGGATCCTCGCCGGCCTTTTCCTCGCCGGTGCCCTGCTCTGGTGGCAGCAGCAAGCCCTCCAGGCGGCCCGGTACGAGGCCAGCCACGACGAGATCACCGGCCTGCCCAACCGGCGGCTGTTCCTCACCCGTCTACGCGCCGCCCTCGCCGACCGCACGCCGGTCGGGGTGGTGCTGCTCGACCTCGACCGGTTCAAGGCCGTCAACGACACCTTCGGCCACGACACCGGCAACGTCCTGCTGGAGCAGGTCGGCCGGCTCCTGGCCAGCATGCCCACCCCGGTACAGATAGCGGCACGGCTCTCCGGCGACGAGTTCGCCCTGCTCGTGTCCGGCGATGACGACGACACCGCCGCCGCGGCCCACGCCGCCTGGCAGGTCATCGCCGCCGCCCCGATCCGCCTCGACACCGGCGACATCCCCGTCGCCGCCTCGGTCGGCTACACCCACACCCGCGACCCGCACGCCAGCCCCCGACAGCTGCTCGCCGAAGCCGACACCGCCATGTACCAGGCCAAAGGCTCCGGCGGTGGCGTTTGCGCCTACTGCCCCCGCGGCACGCCGCCGCAGCGGCGCAGCCGCGACCGCCACTACCGCTGACCGGCACCCGCCGACCGCCGCCGCAATCGTCCCCTCCGGACAGGCGAAGACCCTCCGCCTGCTCCGACACCGATGGACTGCGGCGATCAACAGGTAGCCGCGTGCATGTTCGTCCGGCCGGCAGTGCCGACCATCCCGCGCGCCCCACCGGCTCGACCACCGCTTGAGCCACCCCCACCCGAATGGACCCCGCAGCCGCCGGCTGCGGGGTCCTTCCCTTTCCTGCCCCTGACAAGGGAGATCCCCGTGTTGTCCATCCCCGCTGTACGCACCCTCGCCGGTTGCCTCCTGGCCGTCGACGCCGACGCCGACGCGCTGGGCTGGGGCCAGCCCGCGACGCTGCTGCTCATCCACGACCGGCCCCTGCACACCGGCGGGCCGTCATCCATGCGCGAGATGCGCAGCCTGGAGTTCCCGCCGCGCCGCGACGACCTGCTCACCGAACCGACCGGCCTGCCCGCGCTGCTGCACGGCCTCGCCGCCGGCCTTCGCGACCCGCACACGCCCACGCCCTACCGGGCCACCCTCGACACCATCCTCGGGCTGATCCGGGCGACCGCGCCCGACGCGCGTCTGCTGGCCTGGGCCACCTGCTACGACGACATCCTCACCAACGGCGGTCAGCCGCGGCAGGCCCGCCGCATCGACGCGGTCGACATCGACGGCCGCATCTACCAGCTCACCCGCCCGCGCGGCGAGGACCACCCCGTGCTGCTCGTCGATGACCGACCAGACGCGCAGGACCTTCCCGCCACCTACTGCGGGCTGACCGCGCTGCTGGCCGCCACCGCCGGACACCTGCAGGGTGGCGCCCGCCCGGACACGGGCATGACCGGCCCGCAGGTGCCACCGGACGCCGACGACGACGACGAGCCGATCTTCGGCGTGTGCGGGCCCGACGGTGCGTCGATCCGCTGCCGGGTGTGCGGGGCGGTCAACGAGGTCGTCGGCGACGAGGTGCCGTCCATGGCCGGCTACGGCGAGGACACCTACGTCCGCTGCACCCGCTGCGGATCGGTCGAGACCACCGACCCGATCTTCGGCTGGCGCGCCAAGCCCGCCCCCTGGCCGCCCACCACCAAGCACGACCAGCCGTAACAACCCCCCGGCATCGCCACCGCCAGCAGGCCCCGCCCTCAAAGGGCCCAGGAGCGGGCACCCGAAGGCGCCCCCGCGCCTACCGCCGCACGGCCGAAGCGCCTGCCACGACGCGGCGCTGCCACAGCCGCACCTGCACGCAACCACGGCACGAACCCGCACCCGCCGATCACGGGCCTGCCACCGCGCCGATCGTCACGGCCCCTGCGGCGCCGCCACCAGCTCGCATCCGACATCGCGGAAAACGCCATCCCCGTAAGGAGTCCTGTCTCGTGAACACCTCCTGCTTCGTCGGCACCACAGACCCGGCGAACCCGCACCTTGTACACGCCCGGTTCGTGCTCGTCAACGGCCACCCCGGCGTTGTCGTGCCCACCCTCGCCACCATCTGGGCCGCGCACGTCCACCGCGACACCCAGGCACTGATCGGCGCCGTACTCACCCGCGACTGGGAGTACCTCGACCCCGCCACCACCGCCAACACCGTGTCCGGGATGGGGCAGCACCCCGTGCCGGGCGTCGGCATCCCCCTGACCGACGCCGACCCGGACTGTGCCGTGGACACGCCGGAGCCGGTCACCGTGTTCCCCCTGTGCCGGGCCGGGCACCTCGACGCGCAGTGGATCTACCTTCTCGACCCGGCGACCGACACGGTCGCCGTGCACACCGACGACGGGCACCACCTGGCCCGCTACCGGCTCCGCGACTGCGTCAGCCCCTCTGCCGGCCCGGACCCGGCACGCAGACCCGCTTCGGGCACGACCGCGACGGCACCCTGCGCGCTGGTGTCGGCGCCGGGGACACCGCTGTGACCGCCCGGGCGCTCGGCGCCGTAGCCGCCGCTGTGGTGGCCCTGCTCCTGCTGTGCGCGGCCGGGATCGGGGCGCTGTTCACCGGCGGCGGCACCGCCTCGGTCGCCTGCTACCGCGCTACGGCCGACGGACAGCCTCTGCCGGCGGGCATCACCGTCTCCCCACCCGTTGCCGCCGCCGTCGGGTGGACCAGCGAGCAGACGGCCCACGCCGCGGTGATCGTCGCCGTCGGCGCAGACCTGAAGGTCCCGCCGCGCGGGTGGATCATCGCCCTGGCCACCGCAATGCAGGAGTCCACGCTGCGCAACCTGCCCGGCGGGGACCACGACTCGGTCGGGCTGTTCCAGCAGCGCCCCTCCCAAGGGTGGGGCACCCCCACCGAACTCCGGGACCCCCGCTACGCCGCCAGCCGGTTCTACCAGGCGCTGCTGGCCGTCGACGGGTGGCAGGCCATGGCGCTGACCGACGCCGCCCAGGCGGTGCAGCGATCCGCCTACCCCGGCGCGTACGCGAAGTGGGAGCACGAGGCAATCGCCCTGGTCCGCGTCCTCACCGGCGGCACGGCGGCCGGCCCGGTCGCGCCCGAGCTGGAGCAGGCGATGAGCAACCCGCTGTGCCTGTTCGACGCCGGCGACGGCCAGCTCGGCGGCGAGCAAGTTCCCCTACCGGATCAGTTCACGCTGCCACCGGGCACCGCGCGGCCGATCGCGACGGCGATCGGCTGGGCCCTCGCCCAGCGCGGCACCCCCTACACCTTCGGCGGGGACTGCACCGCACCGCACTCCGGCATCCCGGCGCGCCAGTGCGACTGCTCCTCCCTGGTGCAGCAGGCCTACCGCTCCGCCGGCATCGACCTGCCCCGCACCACCAGCGAACAAGTCCACGCAGGCCAGCCGGTCCCCGACCACCGGGACCTGCGCGCGGGGGACCTGCTGTTCATCCCCGGCAGCCGCGGCAGCCCCGCCCGGCCCGGCCACGTCGGCCTGTACCTCGGTGACGGGCTGATCGTGCAGGCCCCACACTCCGGCGACGTCGTCAAGATCAGCCGCCTGTCGGCGTGGGCCAGCCAGCTCGCCGCCGTCCGCCGCATCGTCGCCTGACCCGCACCCCAGGCAGGCCAGCCGCTTCCTGTCCGCCCCCGAACCCGCCGGGCCCGGGGGTTCTCACATCGTTTGATGGAGGTTTCATCGTGAGTTGCTCCACCCTGATCGGTGTCACCGCTTCCGGTGGCGCCTACGCCGTGCGCTGGTTGCACTGGGGCGGTGACCCCGCGCAGATGCTGCCGCAGCTGCGGCGCATCTGGCGGCACACCTTCGACCGGCGCACCCTCGCCACGGGCGAGGCGCTGCTGCGCCACGACTGGCTCACCCTCGACTACCCCCGCCACCCTGGACGCGGCGGGCAGCGGCCGGTTCCTGGCGTCGGCGTCACCGCCGGCCTGCAGGACGGGATCCGCCGCGGCCGGGTCGACGACCCGATCGCGGGCTACCTCGAATGGATGTACCTGATCGACGTCGCCACCGACACCGTCGTGGTGTACGAGGCGACCTGTCACGGTCGCTGGCTGCGCCACAGCCGACACCTGCTCGACCCGGACTCGGGCGGGCGCCTGCTCGACCCGGATTCGGACGCGCGGGTGTTGGGCTGCGGCGGCTATCGCACGCACGGGCACCGCTGGCACGGGTGTCGCCTGTGGCTGCCGGACGCCCGCACCGGCCTGGACGCCGAGATCTGCCTGGCCCCGCACCTGGGCACGGCGACGGTCCTGCGGTTCAGCGACGCCACCGCCGGCGCGATCACCGCCGCCACCGCCCCCACAACTTTGCAGGCGGGGCGGCAGGCGCCGTGGCTGCGCCCGGTGGGCCCGCAGTTCGACCTGGTCATGCCCGGCAGCCACGGCGAGCGGCCCTACCGGCTTCGCCGCGACGCTGACGGGTTGCTGCTGCTTGACGTGCCGGTGCCCGGCTGGTCGTGGCAGCTCCTGTCCGCCCAGGTGACGCGGCGATGACCTACCGACCACCCGGCGGGCGCGACGCCGGTGAACGCGTCCGTGCCCTCACCGGCCACGAGAGCAGCGACGCGGGTTGGCAGCAGGTGCTCGACGCGCTGCGCATAGCCGGCGCCGCGGCCGGACGTTCAGCGGCGCAGTGGTGGGTGCAGGACGTCCTCGGCGGTCGGGCTGCGGGCAACGCCGCCGGCCCCGCGCGGCGGATCCTCGCCGGGATCGACGACGGGGACCCGGCGGTGCTCGACGGGCTTCCCGCCGCCGACCGGTACTGCCTCGATCAGGATCGGGACCGGTACGCCGAGGCCGCTGCGGCCGGCGCGCCGCCGTGGGAGGACCTGACCGCCGCCCGCTGCGACCAGACGCGGTGGGCGTGGTGCGACGGCTTCGACCAGGCGGTCACCGACGAGGTGGCCCGACAGTGCCGCATCATTTTGTCCCCCACCGGCGACGACCGGGACCTCAGCCACCTGCACCCGGACCGGGTGCGCCTGGGCGGGCCGGGCGTCTTTGCCGGGAACTGGGCGTGGACGCCGAACGCCGACGGGGAGATGCGCATCCCGGTCGGATTCGTCGGGACCCTGGTCGACACGTGGAACGGGTGGGCGGTGTTCACCTGCACCCGCCAGGTGGCGGAAGCGATCGTCGCCGACCAGCAGGCCGCCCGCGACCGCTACCGGCAGGCCCTCGCTGAAGAGGACGTCCCTGAGGCGCGGCGGGAGCGGCTGCTGGACGACTCCCTCGCGCGGATGCGCTTCGACGGCGATGTCATCGCCGTCGACGAGACCGTCATCCACGGCGACCCGGCGGCGGTGCACCGCATCGCCCCGGACGCGCAGGGCCGGTACACGGTCATGGGCCGCGCCTGGACCTGGATTGCCGTTCACCCCTACGACTGCGACCGCATCGCCGGTGACATCCCCAACCCAGTCAGCCAGCCGACGCCCGAGGACTAACCGAACCCCTCCACCAATGACCTACTGACCAAAGGAAGGACCCACCATGCTCGATGACCGCGACGACGAGTTCGGTGAGTACGCGCACGAGGAGATCCTGCAGGCCCTGGTGCGGCACCTGCTCACCAGCGCCGACCTGGACCAGCTCTGCGACGACGCCGACCTGCCCCAGCTCACCCACGACGACGGCGCCCCGGTGACCATCACCTCGGCCCGCGTCTACCGCGACGCCGGCGTGCTGACCCTCGACCGGGGTGTGTGGATCGAGTTGTCCGACGGCAGCGTGTTCGGCCTGACCGTGCAGATCTCCCGCCGCCCCCGCAGCGAGGTCACCCTCCGCCGCAGCTAAGCCCCCGCGCACCACGTTCCCGGTCGACTTGATCGATGGCGCGGGCGGGTGCGTTCCTTGTCGTCGCCCACCCGCCCGGTGGCGGCGACACCGTCCACCCGCAGCCCATCCGGCTGTGCCATGAGCACCTCACGGACGTTGCTGGCCCGTCCCTGCCACAGGGCTCGGCCCGCCACTGCCCGTCTCCGCCGCGCGGACACCATCACCGCCCGCGCACCGGAAACGGGTGCGCGGGCCCGACCCCTACGACAGGAGGCCCGCATGGACCCTGCGACCACGCCCGCCACGAACGACATCCCTCCGACCGCCACAGACGGACGCCGGCCCGGCTACCTCTACCGGCAGGTCGCCGCCTACCTCGCCAACCAACCCGACCAGTGGCTCAAGGTCGGCGAAATCACTACCGCCATCGCGGCCCGCTCCACCGGCGCGGTGTTCGAAGCGTTGAAGAAGATGGCCGCCGCCGGCTACGCCACCCACTACACCGGCCCGCACCGCTTCCAGATCACACAGGCGGGCATCGACGCCGCCGGGGCGATGCCGCCGCCTGCCCCGCGTACACCCCGCAGTGGCCGCGGGGCAGGTCGACGGCAGCCAGTCACCCGCCCCAACGGTGACCTGTACTTCCCGCGCAAACTCGCGGGCGCCACCGATGTGGACGTGCTGCGCCGGCTACGTGAAAAGCGTATCCCCGTGTTGCTCTACGGCCCGCCAGGTACCGGCAAGACCGCCCTGGTGGAAGCCGCGTTTCCTGACCTGCTCACCGTTGCCGGCACCGGCGACACCGTCGTGGAGGACTCCCTCGGCAACTTCATCCCCCTCCCGGACGGCGGCTTCGAATTCGTCTAAGGGCCCCTCGTCACCGCGATGCGCGAGGGGCGGGCGCTGCTGGTCGACGACGCCACCCTCATCGCGCCGAAGGTCCTCGCCGTGCTCTACCCCGCCATGGACGGCCGCCGCGTGATCACCATCCCCGGCTACCGCAACGAACGCGTCGACGCCGTCGACGGGTTCTACGTCATCGCCGGGCACAACCCCGGCGTACACGGCGCCATCTTGACCGAGGCGCTCGCGTCCCGCTTCGACGTGCACATCGAGGTCACCACGGACTGGGACCTCGCCCGCCACCTCGGCGTCCCCGCCCCCGCCGTGCAAGCCGCCATCGCTCTCAACGCCGACCTCGCCGCCGGGCGGCTGTCGTGGGCACCGCAGCTGCGCGAGCTGCTCGGCTTCGCCCGCGTCCGCAAGACCCTCGGCCTGCCCGCCGCGGTGGCGAACCTCGCCGGCCGCGCCCCCGAAGACGACCGCGAGGCGGTCACCGCCGCCCTGCGGCAGCACTTCGGCAGCGAGATCACCGCGCTGACCCTCGGCAAGCAGCGCTAACCCCTGGAAGGAGAACCTGATGCCCCATCCCCGAACTCACCTGCAGGCCGGCACCGCCCCTGCGACCGGCGACCCGGACTGGCAGGACTGGAGCACCGCGTGGACCCGGCACATCCCCGTCTTGACCGGCCGCACCGACCTGACGGTCAGCGTCGCGCCGGGCGCAGGCGGCGGCGCCCCCGCCCTGCTTCTACCCCGACACGTGTCGCATCGAAGTCGACGCCACCCACATCGGCAGCCCTGACATCGCCAACCCCCGACGCGCCGGCCACAAGCGCCTGGTGCCCACCGCCTACGGACTCCTCGTCCACGAAGCCGCGCACGCCGCCCACAGCCGCTGGCGCACCCCACCCGGCACCCCACCGATCGTCGCCGCGGTCACCGAGGTCCTCGAGGAGTCCCGCATCGAGTACCGGCAGCGCACCCGCCGGCGCGGCGACCGCCGGTGGCTGCGCCACACCGTCACCACCCTGATCAGCGCCGACGACGCCCCCGCCGACGACCCCTGGCACGCCGCGCACCTCGCCGGGCTGCTCCTCGCCCGGGTCGACGCCCGGATCATCACCGCCAAGGACATCAAGGGAGTCCGTACCGCCGTCACCACGGTCCTCGGCCGCAAGCGGCTCCTGCAACTACGCGACCTGTGGCGGCAAGCCCACAGCACCGACGACACCGACGCCGACACGATGATCGACCTGGCGTGGCGGTGGTGCCGCATCCTCGACATCGACCCCCACCGCCGACCGCACGTACCCACTGCGGACCCTGCCGTGTTCACCGGCCTTCTCGCCCAGGCGCTCACCGACTACCTCGCTCACACCGCCGGCCTGACCCCGGCGGAGTACCGCGACCAGCAGATCACCGCCCGGCACTCCCCGCCCGCGACCTGGAGCCGCCGCGACCCCACCGACGCCGAACGCGCCGCCGCCCGCACCCTCGCCGCCCGGCTGGCCCGCGCCCGCACCCACCAGCCCGAACCAGACACCCGGCCCAGCCCGGTGCCGCCGGGCCGGCTGCGCACCCGCCACGCCATCACCGCCCAGGCGCAGATCGCCGCCGGTGCCATCCCCACCGCCACACCGTGGCAGCGCAGCACACAGTCGCCGCCGCCGAAGCCGACCCTGCACCTGGGCGTCATCGTCGACGCCTCCTACTCGATGCACCCCTACGCCGCACCCATGTCGTCGGCCGGGTGGATCCTCGCCTACGCCGCCCGCAGCATCGACGCCGTCACCGCCACCATCGCCTTCGGCAGCAGCCCGACGCTGCTCGTCGCACCCCGCCAACGCCCCACCCAGGTGTTGGAACTGCACGCCTACGGCGGCAGCAGCGCCTTCACCGACGCGGTGAAACTCGCCGATGAGGTCCTGCACCTGCGCCAGCCCGGGCGGCTGCGAATGCTCGCCGTCGTCTCCGACGGCGACCTGCCCGACATCGACCCCGCCCAACGACTCGTCACCACCCTGCACCGAGCGGGCTGCGCCGTGTTGTGGCTACGCCCCGCCGACCTGGACGGGCACACCTTCACCGACACCACCACGCTGCTGGTGGCCGACCCGGTGCAGGCCATCGGCCACATCGCCGACGCCGCCGTCACCGCCCTCGAGCGCGCCTGACCTTTTGCGGCCAACCGATCCGCGGTCGGCCTGCCCCGGCCTGACGCACCGGGCACCACACCTCCGCGCATCGCCGTAACCGGCATCAAGCCGAGGTTCCTTCCTGCACCGCTACCGCCGGTCGCCCGGCCACCTGCGCACCTCAGCGCACCCCGGGCACGGCCGGTCGGCCGTGCCCGGGACTCACATCGACACCTTGGGAGACAAGCGTGAGCCACTCGAACAAGCGCCTATCGCTCGCCTCACCCGCCGACCTGCTCACCGCCGTGCCGTACCTGCTCGGCTTCCATCCCACCGACAGCCTCGTGCTCGTCGGCATCGCCGGCCCCCGGGTCGTCGTCGCCAGCCGCACCGACCTGCCCGCACCCGGCGACGTCACCGACTGGGCCGAGCAGATTGAGCCGTCGCAGATCCGCCTGCTGCGCAACGCGGCAGCCACCCGCGCCATCACGGTCGGCTACGGGCCAGCCGCCGCCGTCACCCCGGTCATGGACACCGTCACCGGGCAGCTGACCGCCGCCGGCCTCGACGTGCTCGACGCCCTGCGGGTCACCGACGGCCGCTACTTCTCCTACCTGTGCTCCGAACCCGCCTGCTGCCCCGCCGACGGGGTGCCCTTCGACCCGCACCGCAGCGACGTGACCATGCACGCGATCGTCGCCGGCTGTCACGCCCTGCCCGATCGGGCCGCCCTCGTCGCTAGCATCGCCCCCGCCACCGGGCGCACCCGCGCCACGGTCACCCGCGCCACCGCGCGAGCCCGCGCCCGCCGCCGCGTCCTCACCATCAGCGAGGGCCCCGACGGGCTGATCCGCGCAGGCGAACAGGCCGTCCAGGCCACGTTCGCCCGCTACGCCGACGAGCAGGTCCTCACCGACGACGAACTGGCCTGGCTCACCGTCCTGCTACCCATCCCCGCCGTCCGCGACGCCGCCTGGCTGGCCACCGACTCGCTGCCCTGGCACACCGCCCTATGGGCCGACATCACCCGCCGCGTCCACCCGCCCCTCGCGGCCCCACCCGCCACCCTGCTCGCCTTCGCCGCCTGGCGCCGCGGCGAAGGCGCACTCGCCTCCGTCGCCCTCGACCGGGCCCTGACCGCCGATCCCACCTACACCCTCGCGCAGCTCATCGACCAAGCCCTCCGCGCCGGACTGCCCCCGTCCGTGCTCGACCGGTGGCCCAATCCCGGCCCGCACACGCCCTGACCCGCGCCAGCCCTCCTGGAGAACACCGTGTCTGAACCCCACCTCGACGTCCTGCACCGACTCCTGCAACACCAGGGCTACGCCCTCGCCCTGGACGAACTCGCCGAGGCATGCGCGCAGCAACCCGACGAGGTGTGCGCGCTGCTGTCGCAGGCCGGCATCATCGCTGCCACCCAGGCACAGATCACCGCCCTGACCGACGCCGCGAACCTGCTCTGCGACGTGCACAACAGCGCAGGCGCCGACACCGTCCTGACCCTGCGCGAACGCCTCGACCGGATCGCCGGCGCCCTCACCACCGCCCTCGCTCAGCGCGACAAGGCCACCGCCGCCCTCAGGCGCACCTGCCAGGCCCTCATCAGCACCGACAGCGCCCTGGTCACAACCTGCGACGTCACCAGCGCCGCCGGCCAACCCGACGGCGCCACCAAGACCACGCCCTGACCAGGACACCGCCGCGCCGTGCCCCGCCGCCCGCAAACGGGCAGCGGGGCCGGCCCCTACCCGAGACATGAGGTATCCCGATGATCGAACCGACGGCGACCACCGCCGCACCGCCGACCCTGGAATCCGTTCTGCGTCACGCCTGGGACGCCTTCCATCCCACCCAGCCCGCCCCATTGGGATGGCTGACCCACACCGCCGCTCAGGTCCAGGCCTACGTGCGCGATCACCAGCCCGTCGCGCCACAGCCGCCAGCGGTCGAACTCACCGACCCGTCGACGCGGCTCGGCGCCCACGTCTGGAGTGCGCTGCGCGACGCCGTCGCCGAGCACGACATCGACGTCGACGCCGCCAACCGGGTCCTACACGCCGTGGACCTGCCGCTGCTACCGCGCCGCTGGCAGGTCCGCCTCACCCTGCCCATCCTCATCGAGGTCACCGCGACCAGCCGCGAGAACGCCTTCGACACCGCCGAAGCCGCCGTCGAGACCACACTCACCGGCGCCGACCTCGACGTGCACATCGAGTGGGACGGACGCGAACGCGACGACGCCAACCCCGGCGACCTCGACCCCACCACCGCCGAACACCCCTACCCCGGCCAGTGACCGACGACTTGATCTATAGGGAGAGTCGAGCGTCACTGCTCGCGGTCGCCACCCCGACGAACCCGACAGCGGCATCCCCACACCGCTGGCCGAGGTGGCGGCCACCCGAGCCGACACCGCCCCCTGGGAGGTACCGCCCGATGACGCAACCGCACCGACGCGCCGTACCCCGCACCGTCACCGACGTCCTGCTGTGGCTGCTCGCCACCGACGTCGCCGCCGCCCACCAACCCCACCCCGCGCAGCCAGGCCGCTGCGCCAACCTGCGCTGCGCCGGCCAGGCGTACCCGTGCCCGCCAGCGCGCGACGCCCACCGCGCCTACCAAGCCGCCACCAATCCCCCGCTGCCCGCCCGGGGCCGGGCACAAGTCGCCACCCCGACGACAGCAGCACGCTTCGCCGGCTGGTTCCGGCCCACCCGCACGGTGGTAGCAGCGCCACCGCAGTCGACGCCGTACCCGCGCGCCGCCTGATCTCGCCTCGCACACAGACACCTGCCCTGCGGCAACGGCGATCCGCCGCCACCGCTGCCCTCGATACCCACGGAGGGACCGTGAGTTTCCGTACCGAGTCAACCCTCGCCGGCTATGCCCGCGCAGCAGTCGACCTACGCCTGCGCATGACCGAATACTCCCGCAGCCGATTCGCCCAGCAGTACCTGCGCGCGTTCCTCGAACCCCGTCTCGACCACGACCCCGACTACCCCAACCAGCAGGCCGACGTGCTCAGCGCGTTCAGCCGCGTCGCGCACGAACCGTGGCAGCACGGCGAGCCCTACGTCCTCGCCCCGGCCATGACGGCGATCATCGCCGCAGCCGCGCAAGCCCTCGACCTCACCGGCGACATTGTCGGCAACGACGTCGCCCCCAGCGACGCCGGCGTGCTGTTCCTCCCCGAGCCCATCTACGAACGCGGCGTGCACGGCGAGGTCACGTCCATCGGCGCCATCACCTGGGCCAAATGGCACAACACCGGCAGCGGCCGCACCGGCTGGTGGATCACCGGGTGGGCCGACCGCGACGACCCGCTCGACCCCGCCGCCGCCCGCCGCCGCCAGCAACTCGCCGAAGCCCCGGACCTCGCCGCCCAGTTCGGCCCCTACGTGCTGAACTCCTTCGCCGAAATCCCCATCGGCACCCCCATCGCCGCCATCGGAAAGGACCACCAGCCGGTCGACGGCGACTGGGAGACCGCCCCGGACGGCCGATTCTGCATCGACGAGTCAACGCTGCGGATGAGGGCCGTCGCGGCGGTGCTCTACACGTTCTGGCGTATCCAGGAACAACCGATCGCCACCGTCGCGGCCCCGCCGCTGGATCGACCCGCCCGCCGCCGCGCGCTACGCGCCAGTCTCCGCCACGACACCCGCGTGGTCATGCTCCGCCGCACCAAACCCGTCGACGGGCCCACCGACGGGGAAGCGAAGTGGCACTACCGCGTCCGGTTCCTCGTGCGCGGACACTGGCGACGCCTCGTCAACGCCGATGGGCAGCCCTACCGCATCTGGATCCACTCTTACATCAAAGGCCCCGACGGGGCGCCGCTGCTCCTCGGCGACACCGTCGCCGTCCTCGCCCGCTGAGCCAAGCCCTCGGCCTCGTCCCAACCCATCCAGCCAACGCGCTTCACACCTTGGTTCTCCCCGACCTGGGGACACCTTCCGCCCGCATTTGCTGAGTCTTCGATGTCCAGAAGGCCACCTCGATGCTCAACACCGACTACCTCATCGGTGTGAATGAATGCCGGGGCATCTCGCTGACCTGCGAAAATGGGCCGCGTTGCGCTTCGGCCGGCGCACACCCGTGCCGGGTTGTCGCGGATGTGCTTCGCGTCGACGGCCAGGTCAAGCACAGCGCGTGCTGTTCGGGGCAGTCAGGAGCAATTGGCGGTCCTCCACGCCTGGTAGTCGCTCTCCACCTTCGAAAGCCCGCAGTTCAGGGTACTAGTAGGTCGCTTCGTGGATAGTCGAGCGCCAACGGCGCATTATATGCGCCGACCGTCGTTGAGCAGCCGTCGTCGCAGTGACGAGTTTGCAGGTAGATGCGATTGTTTGCGATCTGCCAATGGACCCACTGTGTCGTGGAGCTGTTCGACCACGACCAGATAATGTGGCCGGATCGGCCATCAAGCACGATGACTCGCTCCGCGCGCCAAATGTCGTAGTTGGCCTCGTGGACGGCGATGTTGCCGTCCGCCCCGACGAGCAGGCGCCCGAATGAGAGGTCCCAATCGGAGGGCTGGTACTGCCAGCTGCGCTTCCCATCGCTGTCGAGCTTGGTAAGGGTGTCCGGCAAAGATCCACGGATGAAAAGACCGTCGGGACTCGTGTAGGCATAGCGCGCATCGCACACGTTCAGTGGCGTCTGCCTGACTTCGCCGTTGGGGTTGATACGGACAAGTGTGGTCGTCCACCCGCCAGGGTAGCAGTCGACGCCTGATGGTGCATCGCCATTAACGCCGGCATAGGTGTTGCCAATCCAGTCGGTGGGCCTTGCCTGAAACACATTCACCCCGTTCGGCAACTCCACAGTTCGCCTGAGAGTGCGTCGTATCCGTAGTAATGGATAGAGTAATGGCCTTCTACCGAATTGGGGCCAGTCCATGCCGTGACAAGAAGCCCGTCGCGGTAGGCGTCCAACTCTAAGGTGTCCCACATGGTCGGGGTCGGACTATGAGCTGGCATGACCCGGTCGAGGAATACCGCGCCGTTGGCCACGCGTATTCCCAGGAGATGCCGCCCCCGCGTCAGGTCCTCGCAGGCCCCGGTCAGTAGGTAAACATCACCGGTGGCACCAATATGGAGGTCCCGATCCGGTCCGGTCCTGCAACCCGGCAGAGCCGGTGATCGCCAAACGATCCCTACCTCTGGCCGGTAGGCGGCCAGCCTCCAGGTTTCGCCGAATGGTGAAACCCAGTCCCGCGACGCGAAGTAGAGGGTGCCGTCGGGTCCGACGCCAACTTGGTCACCGGGGCAGGTCTGAGGCCAATGCTCAGGATCCCCTGGCAGACTTCCACGCAACGTCCCGTCGGGATTGAAGGTCGACAAGACGGGTTGGGTGTCTCCGAACTGGTAGCAGGTTTTCAAGGTCAGGGCGGAATCGGCGTGGGTGAGCATGCCCTGAGGGTCCGCGTCGTTAGGGAGCTGTCGCTGCCACATGGGTGCGGGATTGGCCGGCGGCGGGTCACCGCTACCTGAGCCGCCGGCGGTCTTGATGAGGATCTGGACATCGCTGGTGACTGTGTGGCCCGCTGCGTCCGTCACCTCGACAACGGCCCGGTACTGGCCGGCTGCCGTGGGGGTCCCGGTGATGCCGGTGCCGGAGAGCGTCAGGCCGGAAGGCAGGCCACCACTGGCGATGCGGGTGGTGAGCGGCGCGGATCCGCCGGCTATCTGTAGCGGCGCGCTGTAGGGCTGCCCGACGGTTCCTGCGGGCAGTTCACCGCCGGTGATCGACGGACCGGGCCAAGCGCCACCGGCGTGAGACAGCTGGAATCGCAGCACGTCGAAGGCGGCAAGAGTGTAGGAGACCTGTGTGAACCAGAGGTCGACGTCGAACGAGCCCTCGACGGTGACGCCCAGGTCAGTGCTCCACCAGGGATTGGCGGTGGGAGACAGGGTGGTCTCGGCGAAGAGTCCGCCGAAGAAGGCCGGGCCGGCAGCTCGTGCGAACTTGAGCGACGCCTTGGGCCCGAAGGCCACTCGTAGCTTGCCGGTCGCGGACACAGTGGGTGGTGTGAAGGAGCCTGTAGCGGTGCCCTGGTGAATCCAGTCGACACCCTGTCCGTCCACGTACTCGGCTCCGACGGTGATCCTCCCACTGATCTTGACGGTGTCGGTGACCCCGGCGGCAAACTCCACCTTGAGTGTCGGCTGAATAGACGGCACGAAACCCCAAATTGTGCCTAGAGGGATCGATGGGCCTACCCCGAAGGAGCACTTGACCGACGCGGGCGCGGTGATCGCCACGGCTCCTGCGACTTCCAGTTCGAACGCGACTCGCAGCCGCTTCAACTTGCCCAATCCCCAGGATGCGTCGAGGAGGACCCGGGCGGAAACGTCGATAGCGATGTCCGTTCGAAGCACATAGCCTGCACAGGGAGTGGTGCCCGCGGCAGCGGCTCCTATCCGTAGCTGGCCGTCGTCGCCGGCCAATAGTCGGCCTGCTAGGGACTTCGCCGCTGATGCGGGGGCCCCTGCTGCGAGGGCACGGGTGTCGGCGCTGCCGGAGATACTGCCGGAGGGAAACGCATCCTCAAGTGACACTGGTTCGGTACGAAGGATCGTCTGTCCGGATCCGCTCTGCTGGGTGGAGGTCACTCGGGCAAGGATTCCCGCTCCGGTTGTGGGGCTCGGAGGGACGAACATAGCCTCACCCACTCCCGGTGCCGCACCAGTCATGGTGACTGCGTCCGAGTCCGGTGACATGCTGACCACCTGCCGCACGTCAACCACTTCTGTTGTCGCCGGCTTTTCGAGACTGGCCGCAACCCCGGCGGAAATCCACCCGACGACGTCGGCAATGAGATGGGTGGAACCGGTGAGATTGTGAAGAGACACCTTTCCGCGGGCCCCGACCTTTGCCACGACAAGATTCGGCGCTGTCTGGCCCTTAACGAGATTCAAGGTGCTGCTGGTTGGGCGGCTCTCACCGGTGGGAAAGACGGTGACAACGGTCGACGCAGTGGGCTGCGTGCCAGTCAGGTTGAAGACGACCGCGCCGACGCCATCGGCCGGCACACCGCCCCGACCAGTCACCTGCACATCGATCGTCTTGCCCGCACCGACAGGATCCATCGTGCTGGCTCCCAGCCCGGACCGGGTGTCGAGTAGACGGACTGGGGAAAGGCCCACATAGTCGGCGCCGACCGGCATCCATCCGAGCACGTCGGCGATGAGATGGGTGGAGCCGGTGTTGTTGTAGAGAGACAGCTTCCCGCCGGCCCCGACCTTGGCCACGGCCAGATTCGGCGCTGTCTGCCCCTTGGCAAGGTTCAACGTGCTGCTGGTTGGGCGGCTCTCACCGGTGGGAAAGACGGTCACAACGGTCGACGCAGTGGGCTGCGTGCCAGTCAGGTTGAAGACGACCGCGCCGACGCCATCGGCCGGCACACCGCCCCGACCAGTCACCTGCACATCGATCGTCTTGCCCGCACCGACAGGATCCATCGTGCTGGCTCCCAGCCCCGACCGGGTGTCCAAGATCCTGGCGGGTGAGAGGCCTGTGAGATCGGCGCCCCGCGCGAACCAACCGACGACATCGGCGATCAGGTGGGTGGAGCCGGCGTGGTTATACAGGGCTACTTTGCCTCCGGCTCCGACCGTGATGATGGCCAGATTTGGCCTCGTCTCCCCCGCCGTCAGGTTCAAAGTGCTGCTGGCGGGTCGGCCTTGCCCGGCCGGATAGGCGGTGATGTAGGTCGAGGCGGTCGGCTGGGTGCCAGTCAAGTTGAAGACGACGGCACCGACGCCATCGGCAGGCACACCGCCACGACCAGCTATCTGCACCTCGATCGTCTTTGCCGGGCCGACAGGGCCCGTCGCGCTCGCCCCCACCCCCGAGCGAGTGTCCAGCAGGCGACTCGGTGATAGCGGGGTGTAGCTGCGGTCCGTGAAGTTGACGGTGCTCGTCAGCTGCTGCCGAGCCGCAGGAGTCGGTGTGACCGAGGCGGCAACTAACAGGAGGCAGGTGATGATGATTGCTGTCATGGTGCTGTGGGCCAGCCGACGGTTATCCACGCGCGTCGCTCCAAGCGATCGGATTAGAAGCGACTGTAGAAGCGGAAGCGACGGGAATCATCGGCCGAAAGGCGTCAACGGACGAACGACCGCAGCAACTCCCCCGGTTGATCGGCGAATGTCTGTGACCCGCCGGTTGCTGGATGCCGCGGCCGGACAGGGTGCCCTCTTCTCACACCGGAAATACGGCGGCGCTGGCTGCAAGACCCCCAAGGAGATCCCGGTCGCCGGAACTACAACAGAACCCGCCTGCTGGCTTCGCCTGCTCCCTGTTCGGCCTTCGCCGAGACCCCTACGACGACACCGTGGTCGGCGCTTCCCCTGTGGTCCGGCCGGGCCGGACGCGGCTAGGCGTCCGGCCGCCACGGCTAAAGATCAGGAGCCGTTGGCCATCTGATCCGGTTCCACCGACGACCGGCGCCAGCTTGGAAGCAAAGAGACCGGGTCCTCTTGTCATCTGACCACTCCGATTCGGGGCCGCCATCCCAAGCCCGCTCGTGGCAGTCGTCATTGGGCTCGCAGCGAAGACGGGCTGCAGCGGCAGCCCGCACGGTTCCCGACGATGGCCGGTCGTTGCCCAGGTGATGGCCAGCGGAAGGCGTCAGCGGCGCCGGCTGTCGGCGAGACGCCCGTTGGCGTGCGTCTCGCCCCGCGGAGGCCGCGGCGGCCAGTAGCGGCGGACGGTGCGTTCGGACCGGCCAATCCGCGAAGCGATCTCCGCCGGATGCAGCTCGGGGTCGCGGCGGTGCCAGTACTCCGCAAGGTCATGCAACACGTCCATTCCGCCCGGTTGGCGGATGGGCTGGCGATGCGCCAGTCCTGGACACTGGCGGTCCTGCCCATTGCAAGGGGGATCACATGGCGAAGCTCGACAAGCTCGTTGAGCAGGCCCGCGCTCACTTGGAGCCGGGCGAGCAGATCGAGGCTGCGGTGCTCGGCGCATACGACACGAAGATGATGGGGCAGTCCACCGTGCGAAACGGTGTGATGCTGGCAACCGACCGCAGGCTCGTGTTTTCGCGAAGAAGCTCGGCGGGCACGACCTCGAGTCATTTCCGTATGCCAACATCTCGTCGTTTGAGTCGAGCAAGGGTTTGATGGGGCACTCTTTTCGGTTTGCGGCCTCGGGTAACGACGTCAGCTTGAAGTGGATCAACACCGGTGACGTCGCCCGGTTCGCCGAGCTGCTGCGCGCGCGGGCCGGGCAGCGACCCGCCGCAACGGCTGTCCCGTCCCAGCCGGATCCGCTGGACCAGCTGCGCAAGCTCGCCGAGCTGCGCGACGCCGGGATTGTCACTGCGGAGGAGTTCGAGGCGAAGAAGAGGCAGTTGCTCGGCCTCTGACGCGCAAACGCCAACCGCAGTGCGCCTGCTCAGCAGTAGAGCCAACCCACCTCGGCTCGCGGTTCAGGTCAGACCGGCGCCGAGCGGGCCCTGCGCATCGGTCCGAACCGCGACGAACCGGCATCCCCTGGCAGAATGACCGTCCTGCCGGACAGCCACGGCAGCGACTCAGCGAGGCCGAGCCCCGGTCTACCTTGATCCCTATGACGCAGCCTGGCCCTGGCGGTCTGCCCAGGAGCCCATCCTGACCAGCGAGGCCAGTCCATGATCACCGGCGTCGTCCACCACGTAGGCAGCACCGCAGTGCCGAGGCCCGCCGCCAAGCCAGTCATCGACATCATCGTCGGCGTGGCCGACATCGTCTCGTCGCGCCCCTGCATCGAGCTGTTGAAGCCTCTGCTCTACTGGTACTGGCCGTACCGCGCTGAAGTCATGCACTGGTTCTGCAAGCCCCACCCCAGCCAGCGAGCCCACCATCTCCACCTGGTGCCGACCGGCTCGCCGCGTTACCTCAGAGTGATCAGCGGTAGCACCGCCAGGCGTACGGATCGTCGGAATTCGATGTCTGTGCGTAGGCGCCGGAATCGTACGTGTCGCGGCAGGCGACGTCCATGTCGACAATGGACGTGGAGAGAAGCCTCGTACATTGCCAACGGCCGTCGTTGCGGGGGTCCGCTGAGCCTCCGGTGTACTGGTCGCAGTACCGCTGGGCCATGTTCGCCACCCCGCGGCTGCTCGATGGGCCGAGCAGGACATCAGGAAATCAAGGACGCGGACTTCGACCTTCGGCTGATGATCGGCGAGACGGCACCCGAGTTGCTGGAGCAGCCTGGCGTAGGCACGGAGGTCGCGGCTCAGCTACTCGTCACCGCTGGCGACAACCCAGAGCGGATCCGCAGCGAACGATCGTTCGCTGCCCTCTGTGGGGTTTCGCCCATCTCCGCCAGCTCGGGTCGCACAGACAGGCACCGCCTCAACCGAGGCGGTGATCGAGGGGCGAATCTCGCCTTGCACATGATCGCCCTGAACCGACTACGCACCGACGAGCGCACCCGAGCCTACGCCGAGCGACGACGCGCCCAAGGGCTGAATCACCTGGAAATCATGCGCTGCCTGAAGCGCTACATCGCTCGCGAGATGTTCGCCCTGGTCAGAGCCGCACTGAAGGTCCGGAACAGTGTGCCTCCCCCGCTGATCGACGACCTCACTCTCGCAGCTTGACGCTTACAGGAGCATCAGCCGCAGGAGTGGCTGCGGCGCGCCAAGGGCTTTGGTGAGGAAGCTGTGCTGGTCGGCGAGGCCGCCTCCCGGCTGCTGGCCACGGCCATGTGCAGGAGGAGCAGCTCGGCCGCAGGCCACCGACCACCGGTCCCCGCGTCAACCAGTTGGCGCGGGGACGGCTGCGCCGGCATCCAGCAGCAGACGACAGAGCAGCTCTTCCGACCTGGCTCGCAGTCCGGTAGGGCGCTCCACCTTGTCCCCGTCCGTGGAGGCTGGAAGGTGTGGCGACTGCCCGGCGAGGAGATCCCTCTCAGTAGCACTGCCATGTAAACGATGCCGCCTGCCATCGCTCGGCGGCCAGATCATCGCGGCGGATGAGCCAGTACAACGCTCCGCGGTCACCCCACGCCATGTCCGCGTGGTCGTCGCTGTCAATTTGGGCGAGCAGCGTCCATCGCTGCGCTTCCTGATGTAGGGCCGGATCGTCGTATGCCACCCGGCCACTGAGCTGCACTTGTGCGACGTCGATCTCGACCGAGCCCTGAATGGGGTCTGCGTAGCCGCCGACCCGGTGCTGTGGGCCGAGCTCCAGGCTGAGTTCGCCCATTGCCATCCGGAACGGGTCACTGTTCATCGGATCATCCATGAACGCTCGGTCCTCGTCGGAGACACGGTCGAGCGCGGCTCGGAGGGCTGGGTGTTCCCAGTCCGGCCCGCTCGCGATGACATCAGCGGCGAGTCGAACGAGGGGATATTGATGGACGCCCTCAGGCGGCTCGCGCTCGGCGGTCTGCGTACCTGGCGGTAGGTAGACCACTCGAGCGCCTGCCTGTGTCTCCGGTGCGGACGACTCGATCACCGTTCCGTCGTCCCACCTGGGGTGACGGTAGAAGAACAAGAGAGTGCCCTCCGCTGGCAGAGCGATGTCGAGCGCATCAGAGGGCAACTGCCCGCAATCGATGCTCGCGACAAAGCTCAACGGCCCGTGGCCTTCCCGTAGCGGCCACGAAACGTCCTCGGGAAGAGCGGGAAGTCCACCTAAACGTGCGACGTCGGGCTCCGTAGACTCAGCGGGTCGCAGGTGCAGGGCAGGCCGGATGAGCGCGATCCACTCGCCGGCGACAGCAGCAGGTAGGTGGCGACGTGCCAGCGTCGCCAAGGGCACATCCGGAGCAACCATGCCCGCATCTTCTCAGCTTCTCGATCAAGCTCGTCAATTGCGCGTACAGCCATCCGTACAGCCAAGCCGGCCCACGGAGGCAGGTGACGAGCGACAGCGACCGACGAGGCGAGCAGTCAGCTGCAGTAGCCGACGCCGGCCGACAGCAGTCTTGATCTCTGCAAAGCAGGGGCCGAGACTCTGTGAAGGAGGTGACTGTGACTCGGATGCTCATCGCTGACTCCTTCACGGTTCCTCGTGTTGGCGTGGTGGTCACGGGGCGCCCAGAGCTGGGGGACATCCGCGAGGGCGATCTCCTCTGGCTGAGCGGGGGCCCGGTGCGGCAGAGGGTCACCGTGCGCGGCGTCCGGCACTTCTGTGCCAGGTTCATTGACCCGCGGGTTGCTCCGGCCGGCGTAAACACCTCCCTGGTCCTCGACGGCGTTGCCGATGGCTTGGCTCTTTCCGGCCTCTGGCTGTCGTCCGAGTAGACCGAGATGACAGCAACGGCGCTGGACCTAACGATCCCGTTCGCCCACGTCACCCGGACCCCTGTTGTCCCAGCCCAGGACACCCGGAGCACACGAACCCCGGTTTGCGACCGGCGGTCGGCCGCGGTAACCCGCGCTGGTACCGGGTGACCCGGGTTGGCAGCCGCTGGAGAGCACACCTCGCACATCATCCAAGATCATGGTGTGCCGTCCGCTCTCCCGGTCCCGGAGTCGCCGGCCGGCAGGAGCGCCTCGGTGGCAATCCGCGGGCTTCGAGCGCTGGCTCAGGTCACGACGCGGACGCCGGGCCAGCGTTCGGCGGGGCGGTGGCGGGCGAGTCGTTGCCGGGAGACCTCCGGGCTGACTCTGGCCGGGTTGCGCCGCCACACCCCGTCGAGCAGGTCGTCGAGGCCGTGCGGCGCGCAGACCACGATCTGGCCGTGCGCTTCGAGGCGTACGGCCACGGCGGTGGCGTATTCGGGCCAGGTGGCGACCGCGTCGGTGATGGCGCGCAACGGGGCCACCGGGTCGCCGCCGAACTTGGTCGGATACCAGGTGTGCACGCCGGCCAGGTCCTTCGCCTCCCACGGCGGATCCGACCAGGTCGCCACCAGCCGCCGAGTGGCCCGGTCGTCGTTGCCGCGGCTCAGGTCCGCCAGGTCGAGGAAGACAACATCGACATCACACACCGATGACGGGTCGAACCCGTCGCCGTACCGCTCGGCCCAGACGAGGTCGCGGATGGCGCCCGCGCCAATCTAGGCGTCCGGCAGGCCGGAGTCCCGAACGACGCCCAGCGCCCGCACCAGCCACGGGCTGCGCTGGACCAGATCCCGCAGTTCGTCTTCCCGCATTGGTTCCCCTGGTTGCCGCTGTTGGGATTCCTAGTCAGTCGAACAACCGGCCCACGAGGGCACCCTGGCCGGACTGCAGGACGTGCGCGGCCCGTAGCGGTATCCAGAAGCACTCGAACCGGGTGGGCTCCCGCTCGCCGTCGTGGTCTTCCTGGCTCGCCCAGCGCTCGGGCGTCGCCCCGTGCAGCGCCAGCTCAAAGACGTGGCGACGCTGGATCTCGAAGCGGAGCGGACTGATGTCGTACTCGACCTCCCCCAGCTTGCGCACGACGCTGAAGCCCCTCAGTCCGGTCTCTTCGCGGGCCTCGCGCAGCGCCGCGTCCGCCGGGTCCTCACCCGGCCGGACGCTGCCGCCCGGAACCTCGATGCCCACCTCCTCGTAGCTGAAGGCGGTGTGCCGGAAGACGAGCAAGTGCCCGTCCCGCACGACGTAGCAGAGAACCTTGTTGGTAATCACCTTCTCGGGCATGGCGCCTTCCTCCTCTCATTCCTGATGCGTCTACCCGCGGTCCGGCAGGCGCGGATCGGGCAGACCGAAGATGGCTTCCTGGGCTGCTTGGGCGAGGGTGGCTTGGGTGGTGGCGGGTAGGCCGAGCCTGTTCCAGTGAAAGATCACGTGCAGTGCGATTACTGCCCGTAGGCCACGGGTGAGGCTGCCCCGTTCCCGTTGGCGATGTAGGGCTGCGCCAGCGTTCTCGAACGCGGCGTGCCAGTCGCCGGTGGCGCGAGGCGCGCCGAGCAGCAGGCTCCGAACGTCTCCGGTGAAGCTCTCCCACCTGCGGGCATCGGTTGTGGGTGCTTGGTTGAGGTGTGCTGCGCGGTGCTCGACGACTTGTGCCCATACGTCGCCTTGCTCGTTGAGGTCCAGTGCTGCGGCGCGCATCAGGGCGGTGCACAAGATGAGGGAGTGTTCGCGCCGGGTGGTGTGGTGCTGGTGAAGGTGGGTGAGAAGGTGGCGGCTGTCGTGGTGGAACAGCGTGTGCGCGGTGATCATGGGGTCGTGGCCGCCGAACGCGTGAGTTTCGGGTTCGTAGATGTCGCCGGTCCAGGTGGCGCCATCGGTGAGTAGCCGGCGGGCCTGGTCTCCGCTGTCTGGGCTGTTCGTGAGGAGGTAACGGATGCGCCAGGCGCCTTTGCGGATGAACCACCAGCAGGTGATCAGGCCGGCGGTCTCGGCGGCGGGAAGCACTCGGCTGAGGTGGGCGACCGCCTGTTGCTCGCGCTCGCGGGCGGTCTGGCCGGGGAAGGTGATGTTGATCTGATGCCAGGGGGTGTGGTCCACAACGGCTCTTTCGTCAGGTGAGAAGGAGACAGGCGTCCCAGGCGGTGGCGGCGGCGGTGACAAGGTCGGCTCCTGCCTTCCCGTCGAGCAGCCCTTCGGGCTCATTGGTGGTGGGGGTGGCCTGCCGGTGGAGATCGTTGACGAGATCGAGGGGTATGGGGGTGAGGGCATCGGAAGCGATGCGGCGGGCGGTGGCCAACAGTCCGGCGGTGCCGTGACACAGGCCTCGGTCGGTGAGCCGACGGAGTTGTTCGGGGTCGGTGACGCAAGTGGTGAATGCGGTCTCGGCGAGATGCTGGCGTGTGATGTCGTGCAGGGCGTGTGCGGCGAGTTGCTGGGCGCGGGCGATGCCGGGGGTGCCGTAGCACCAGGACGGCCGCAGCGGGGTTTGTTGGGCCGGTGGCCCGCGGCGTAGGTCGGTGAGGGTGATGGTTTGCGGCCACCAGATCGCACCGCCGGTCTGCTGCTGCCAGGCGTCCAGCCATCGGCTGATGCGGTTGATCGCCGTGGTGTGTCCGGCGACAGTGATGCCGTCGCAGAGGGTCAGGGCGAGCAGCGCCAGCGGGCCGATGATGCCGTGGGCCATGCCGAAGTTCGCGTGACCGCCGACGGGCAGTGCCTGGCGGCGTTCGGGCCCGTTCCAGCACCACCAGCCAGGCAGCTCGCCTCGCGGTTCGGTCAGCCGGACGAGGTAGTCCAGGACCTGACGGAGCAGGTCGTGATCGCCGAGCCGGCGTAGAACGACGCCGAGCCCGGTCAGCCCGCGGATGAGGTCGTACTCGGCGTAGTGCGGCTGCTGGTGTCGGTCGATGCGGCGGTGGGCGGCGTCGAGCCGTCGGCGGGTCACCGTGGCGGTGCCGTGGGCGGTGGCCGCTCGTGCCTGGGCCAGGCCCGGGTGGTCGGTGGTGGCGAGGACGAACGCGAGCGCGGGAGCGCCGTAGAAGAGGCTGGCCCCCTCGGCGATGCTCACGCCACCGGCGCTGGCGTCGCGCAGTGCCTCGTACGCTGCGGTCCGGTTGCCGGTTTCCAGGTGCAGCAGTGCGATGCCCGCCGCGCCGTCGGCGAGGGACTGTCCCGCGGTCACGGCTTACGCCCGGCGAGGGTGGTGCGGGCGATGGTTCGGGCCAGCCGCAGGCAGTGCCGTTCGGAGGCGAGGTCGACACCGATCATGCGGGCGTGGCGCAGGTGCAGCAGGTCACCCAGCACCTCGTCGGGGTCAAGTCCGTCATCGACGACCAACGACCGGTAGGCGGCCAGCGCTGCCGCGAGTCGCTCGTCATGCACTGGGCGTCGGGCATGTTTGAGCTGGGCGGGGTCGAGGCGGGGACCGGTCCGGTGGGCGACGTGGGTGGCGAGCCAGCGCGGCCCGTCGCCGGTGAACCCGTCGGCGATGGCGATCATCCCGGCGGCGGTGGTGGCTTGTCGGTCGCCGGTGAGCCTGTGCAGGGCGGCACGGGAGTCGGCGGCGAACACCCGCTCGGCGGCGGCGAGGGTCGCTGCGGCACCGTGGCGGGTTTCGGGGCGGTACGGGTGCAGGCTGTAGTCGTGTACGAGGGCGTCATCGTGCAGGTGCTGCACCCAGCCGGCGAGATGGCGGGCGGTGTCGGCGAACCGGCCGGTGTCCGGAATTGGGATGCGCAGCCGCAGGTGCGGCTCGGGGTGGGGATACCGCAGGAACCACCAGCCGGTCGGTAGGTGGTCAGCGGCGCGGCCGGCGAGGTCGGTCAAGATGTCGTCGAGCCGACCGTGGAGGTGTGCCTGCAGCCACTGTGACCGCCCAGGCCAGTGCTGAACAGTGGTGGGGGTTCGGGCTGGTCGGGCTGGTCGGGCGGCTGGCGCGGGGTGGGTGAGGGTGAGCAGGAGTTCGGCGGGGCGGTCGTCGATCCAGCCCGCTGGCTCTGGAGCCTCGGTGATCGCGGTGCGGGGATGTCGGTCGAGGTGGTCGCGGAGGACCGTCAGGTGGGCGTGGTCGTCCAAATCGAGGCGTAGGCGGATGTCGTCGTCGCCGACAAGGACCTGCTGGGGGATGTGCCGCTGGTGGCGGTGTCGCTGCCAGGCGGCGCGCCACTGCGGCCATGCGGTGCTCGGAGCGGGAAGCGTGGTGTGGTCGATGATCCAGCGGGCGGGGTGCACGATGGTGCGTCCGCGCCGCAGGCGAGGTAGGAACGGCAGGCCGCTGGCGTGTCCCCAGTCGAACCGGCTGCACGGTGCCGTCCACGCGGTCCAGATCTCGGTCAGGAACCGCATCAGCGGCTGCTGCAGCGTGGGCAGCAGCACGCTGTTGAACAGCAGCGGTTCGACAGGCTGACCGGTGTCCAGCGATACCAGCCACAACCGGCGGCCGTCGCCGGTCACCCCCAGATCCTCGACCGTGCACGGCGGTGCCGGGTGGAAGTCGCCGACAGGAAGGACGGGAAGCAGCTCGGGCGTCCGGGCCACTGCGGTGAGACGGGCGTCCAGCGGGGGTCCGGACAGCTGCACCGTGGCCGCGCCGGGCAGGGCGGTCGGCAGATGCCGGTAAACCTGCTCGAATCCGGCGAGTTCGGCGGGGGTGAGCAGATGCAGGAACCGGGCGGCGGCGACGCCGGCGTGGCGGGACCCGCTGAGTACCGTCAGGGTGAACGCGCCGCGGTCCAGATCGTGCGGGGCGTCGGCGGCGAGGGCGAACCGCAGTTCGGTGTGCGGAATCGGCGGCCGGTCGTCATCCCCGCGCAGCCGGTCGATCAGCGCGTCGTCGAGCACCACCTCGGCGCAGCCGTCGAGTGCGGCCTGCTGCGCGAGCTGTCCGAGCAGCCGGTCGCGGCTGGTGAACAGCGCTGGGGCGCGACGAGTGGATCCCCGGTAGCCAGCCGGAAACCCCAGCACGTTCAGCACCTCACGGATGGGAACAGCCGCTCCTGGACCCCACCGCTCGATGAACGCGTTGTGGTACTCGGTCCATCCGGCCGCATACGGCGGCGCTACCGCCGCGAGTGTCGACGCGGCCCGCTCCGCCTCGTGCAGTACCGGCGGGGGCAGAGTCACCGCGATGTCGGCGCGTAGATCGACGGCGACTCGGTTGCCCGGTGCCGTGACGGCGTGGTGGCGGGTGACGTGTGCGGCCGGGTCGGTGGCGGTCATGGGTGGGCGTAGGGCCGACAGCAGCACGCCGTTGCGGACCAGTTCGACCAGCAGCCGCTCGGCGGCGGCGATGCTGGCGGGCCCGGCGATCGTCGCGGCGAGTTCGGCGAACCTAACCGGGGACCGCGCCGCCTGGATCGCAGCCCGGATCGGTCCGGTCAGGCGGATTTCGACGTCCCACCGCCGATCGGCGCTGGCGTGGGCACAGGGCAGCACCCACCTGTCGCCGCGCCGGTATCCCAACGAGTTCGTCACCACCGCGACGGTGCGCAGCGTGGTCAGGTCCTGTTCGGCCCGCGCGGTGTGCTCGGCGACGAATTGGCCGTCGGGGCGGGAGACCGCACGATGGGCCTCGCCCAGGCGGACCGACGCGCGAGCGCCGAACTGGACCGGGGCCACGCCGGCGAACGTGCCGAACGGGGTCGCACGGGTGGTCCAGCGCAGCAGGTACCGGACCGCTGACTGCACCAGGCGCCGCAGCCGCTGCAGTGACATCGGCTCACCGCTCAGAGCCCGTTGGATCTGGTCGGCCAGCTGCGGCGCCGCGCAGGCGACGGCCGCCGCGAACCCGGGCAGCGTCCACGTCGTGTCCAGCCACTCGCGCCACTGATCCGGATAACCGAGGGCCAAATCGGGCCAGGCAGGCAGCACGAGGCCCTTTGGGTAGGCGGCGATTCTGATCAGCGCCGCACCAGCTGCGGGAACCATGAGGCACCACCGAATCGACGGGCCCGGCGCGCTCGACGCCGGGCCCGATCATGAGAGGAACGGATGGGTCAGTTGCCGCCGTCGCACTTCGTGGTGCAGGCGTTGGAACCGGTGTTGCCCGAGCCGCACCCGTCGTCGGTGGCGGTGGCGTAGCCGCCCGCGGTGGGGCCGGCGTCGACCAGGCTGACGTCCAGGGCGAACTCCGAGGCGTCGATTTCGTTCACGTGCGTTCCCTTCTATGCGGGGGTGAAGGTGAGGACGAAGCGGCAGTGCCGCTTGTCCAACACCGTCCCGGCCGGCAGGTCGCCGTCGGGAGTACCAGCGGGCAGGACGTGCAGCACCGGCGAGGGGCTGCCCGCATCCAGCCACGCGCGCATCTGTCCGACCATCCGACCGGCCGCCGCCGCGGCATCGGGCCCATGCGCACAAGCACCCAGGTCGAACATGTCGTCGTCGTTCCAGCGCAGCGTCGAGCGGTAGCAGAACGCGCCGTTGTCGAGGGCGGCCGGTGTGCCGAAGCGCCACGCCGGGGCGACGACGCCCGCATCGACCGCCTCCTGCTGAGCCGTGAGAACAACAAACTGCTGTCCCGCATCGGTGATGCGGGCCGCCAACCACAGGTCGAGATCAGCCAGGACGGTACGAGGGGGCAGGCTCACCCCGGCCCATGCCTGCGTCTGCGGCTGCGCCAACAGCTCACCGACAGCGTGGCGATTGACCTGCTGGTCCTCGTCCAGCCGCAGGTGCACCCCGTCAGCGATGTCGACGTACCGCACCTCATGCGCCCCGGCGCCCTGCATCGACACGAACCCGCACAACCGCTGGCTGTGGCTGACCAGCCGGTCCCCCGTCCGACGCATCGCCCACGAGCGGGTCATCCCGAACGTCCGCAGCGGTACGACCAGCGTTCCGTTCTCGGCGAGCTGCGCGGTCCAAGCCGGGGGAACGTCCCACGCCCCGACCGTGACGATGATCAGATCGTAGGAGTGGCCCGGGCCGATCGGCTGCTCGGCGTCCGCACACACCACCGCCACGTCGTCGTAACCAGCCGCTGTGAGGCAGGCGGTGGCCCGGTCGGTCACCTCGCGATCGATGTCTACGGTCGTGACCGAGCCCGACGGGCCGACCAGCTCGCGCAGCAGCGCGGCGTTGTACCCGCCGGAGCCGATCTCGACGACGTGCCGGCCGGGCAACCCGCCGTCGATGGCGTCGACTGCCTGACCAAGCATCTCCGCGATGAGCCACGGCGCCGACACCGAGCTGACCGCCTCGTCGCCGATCCGCTTGGTCACCACCGCCTGGTCGGCCCGGTACGCCTCCGTCAACGCGGCATCCGGAGCGAACAGATGGCGTGGCACGGACCGTAGCGCCGCCTCCACCTCGGGCCGCATGATCAGCCCTTTCGCCGCTTGATCAGCGACGAGCTGATCGACCATTGCGGCATGGAGGTCCTCGCCGCTCGCCGTATCGACACTCATTCGGGTGCTTCCCCTTTCCATCAGGGCCTCCCGATCGGATGGCCCGCCGTTCCGCTCTTCTCGGCTCAACAGCGCCTCAAGCCGCTGGACTCGCCAAGTCACATGGAAGTCTGATGTCGATGTGGTGCCGGTCGAAGGTTGCATCCTGCTGGCGCGCCTAGATGCCCTAGCCATATGCGCGGATGCTCGTCCGCATGATCGCTCGCACGGTGGCAAGGCCGAGGGCGCAGCCGGCGTGAGTCAAGATCACGGCGGCGGAACGATCTCCTGCTCCACTGCAACCTCCCGCGCAAGTTCAAGTCAGGGGCGGATCTGACGAGTAGCCACCGCCCGTCTCCACACTCGCCCGTCGAGTCGGTGGAGTGAATGCCGAGCATGCGGACGAAGCGGTTGTCCGCATGTGGGCCGTCGACCAGCGTCACCCGCACCTACGCATCTCGGTGTTCTTGGTTGCGCCGCGCTGAACACTGAGTGACCCTATGTGCGCGACATCCATGCTGCTCATCGCCGTGGTGGTGCGAACAGTCTGAGGAGGCGGTGCTATGGGCCAGACCCCGCGGATGCTCCAGCCGTCCCTGTCCGAGCGCCACTTCTTCGGTGCCGAGTTGCGTCGGCTGCGGGAGCGGGCCAACCTTTCGCAGGCGCGACTCGGCGCGATGATCCGCTTCAGCGCCGACCTGGTGCGTCGGGTCGAGACGGCGGACCGTTTCCCGTCACGGGAATTCGTTGAAGCCTGCGACAGGGCGCTGGCGACCGGAGGGGCCTTGACCCGCCTGCTACCGCTTCTTGAGGGAAGTCGCGCCAATGAGGGTATGCGGCCAACTTCGCCGAGCGGTTCTAGCAACGTCGACACCCTGCTGCCCATCCAATCGGCGGAGACGCCTGGGGTGGCGGACATGGTCGTCCGTGTTCCGTTTCAGCCAGGCGTTCTTGACCGCGCCGCGCTGGACTGGCTGAACGCTGCGGCGGGACCCCGCCTGTCCGTGGCCGGACGACCCGGCTCGCCTGACCAGGTTGACGAAGAGGATCTTCACTTGGCGGAGACCGCTCTGGCGATGTTCCGGCAGTTGGACCACACCTACGGTGCCGGACGAGTCCACGTTCAGGTGCAGCGGTACGTCGAAGGCGAACTGAACCGGCTGCTGGCGAGCACCCCCACCTCCGAGGCGGTCGGCCGGCACCTCTACACGCTGGCGGCGGGATTCTTCGAGCTCTGCGGGTACCAGGCGGTCGACACCGGCGCCCATGGCCTCGCCCAACGCCGCTACCTTCGCGCTCTACGTCTGACGGAAGCCGCCGCCGACCGCCTGTACGGCAGCTACCTGCTCGCCGTGAACATCGGCCACCTCGCACTGCACTGCGGGCACCCCGAGCCGGCACGGAGGATGGCGCTGACGGCGGTGAGAGGGAGCGAGACCCAGGCGACGCCCGCTGTGGCAGCCGCGCTGCACGCGGTGGTGGCGCGCACGCACGCCCGCCTTGGACGCGAAGGCGAATGCCTGACCCACCTCGACATGGCGGAGAAGCAACTGGCCCGCAGCAAGCCCGAGGACGAGCCAGCGTGGATCCGGTACTTCGACGCGGCGTACCTCGCCGATGAGATCGCCCACTGCTTCCACGACCTGGGCCGACCGCGGCAAACCCAACGGCACCTGGGCGACGCCCTCACCGCGCTGAGCCCCACCCACGTCCGGCGACTCGCCATCGACACCGCGCTCCTGGCCTCGTCACTGGCCGCCGCCGGCCGCATCGACGAAGCCTGCGCCGCCGCACGCCAGGCAGTTGACCACGCCGCACGAACTACCTCACACCGCTGCCTGCAGCGCATTGTCGAGGTACAGGCTGACCTTGAGCCCTACCGGTGTGAGCCGGAGGTCCGCGAGTTCGGCGAGTACGTGCGTCATCGGCTACCGCTGGCCGCTGTGTAACCCCTGTTGATCGTTGGCCGCATCCGCCATCACTGAGCGGTAGTGAGCCAGCTCCGCCTCCAGCGCCGCGCCTGCTCGACGGGACGTCGCCACATAGTGACCAACGTCAGGGAGGAACAACACCTCGGGCGCCATGCCGAGAGAGCTCAACTCGTGGGCGAGTTCCCGTACATCCTCGACCACGGCCACCTCGTCGGCGGTGCCATGAATGAGCAGCACCGGCCGTTGGACTGTGGCGGCACGGACTCGGCCGGCACCACCTCGCAGCCGCATCGCGTGCGCCCGCTGGAACCGAGGCACCGTCTCCACCCACCGGTCAGGATCCACGATCGCCGACACGGCGGTAGCGGCGGCGAACGGGCCGTCCTGTGCCACCGCGTGCAACGCGGTGTATCCGCCGGCGCTGGCACCACGGATGAACACCTGCCCCGCCACCGCCCGCCCCGTCGACAGCAGGTGAACCGCCACCGCCGCGCAGTCATCGACATCGTCCAGACCCCACCGGCCGTACAGCGATTCCCGGAACACCCGGCCGTACCCGGTGCTACCCAGGTAGTCGACATCAACGACGGCGAACCCGCGACTGGTGAAGAACTGCGCCTGCCAGTCCAAGCGCAGCAGACAGGAGGCGGTAGGCCCAGGATGCGCCCGAACGATCACCGGTGCCCGCCAGTCCGCAGCCGAGCCCGTCGGCGGATACACCAGAGCAAGCACCTCCCGACCACTCGCCACCTGAACGCGCAGCTCCATCGGCGTCGAAACTCGCGCCCCGTCGAGTCCGGCGTGCTCCGACCTGGCAAGCACCTCCACCTGGGGATCGGCGTCAGCCAGGTCGATCAGCGCGACCTGCGGGGCTGCGGTCGGTGACGATCCGATCAACGCCACCGTCATCCCTCGAACGGCCAGGTACGGCTTGATCGACGTGTACGGAAAGTCGACCGGGCGGACAGTGCCGTCGCTCTCGATGACAACAATGCGGTGTCGCGGCCCCTCCTGCACCGCCACGACGATCCGGCCATCGTCGAGGAAGCCGTACGACGCGTAACCCAGCTCCCACGGCTCCGCGGCGCACTCACCCGCGATCGGTGCCACCGCCTCCACCCGGTGGCCGTTCCATCGGTAGAGGTTCCACCAGCCACTGCGGTCCGACACGAAGTACAACGCCCCGTCGGGTCCCCACCGCGGCTCCACCGCAGACTCATCCGGACCGCCAGCCAGTCTTACTGCGCGCTCGACCGAACCACGCGGCGAGTAGGAGGCCACCCACACCTCACACGCATCCCAGGGCATGTCGCGCTCGCTCCACGCGGTCCAGGCCAACCAACCCAGACCCGACCGAGGCGCACCGAGGAACCCGCGGGACGAGGCGAGAGTCCGCACCTGCGGAGCACCGGTGAGCGACACCGCGACGAGTTCGTCACCCTGCCCCGACTCCCGCACAGCCAACAACTCGCCGTCACCGATCGTCAGGTCACCGAAGCATCCATGGCTGACCAATTCGAGTTCCCCGCCGTGACGACGGCTCCGGTAGAGGCCATCTCCGCCAACGCACCAGAATGTCCCCTCGGCGACAGCGAATGATCCGCCTCCGTACGCGTGAACGCCGCTGGCGATATCGAAGCCCTTCGGACTGACATCACGCTTGCCCTCGCCGGGCCGCCAACGCGTCACCGTCGTACCCCCGCCGGCGTCGGGGCGAGTCTCCAGCCAGTACAGGCCGTCATCACCGGTACGCAGTTGGTCATAGGTCACCGAGGCGCGGACGGCGTCGTCCACCGACACTTCAGCGTTCCTGTCCGCCAGCCTCACGGGTCCTCCTCGAACAGCTTCCACGCGCGACCGGACGACGGCGGGCTCGTCAACCAGTCGCCGGGGCACCGGCAAGGCCAGGAAGTCTCTCGGTCCTCCGGGCCGGCGCGAGTGCTCAGACGTGGCGACTCTACGCCCGGGCGCCTTGCCCCTGCCGCTGGATGTCGGCCTCGCAAACTGCCCGCCGGCCCGTTCGTTTTCGCGGAGGCAACGTCGATGCGGACAACAGTTATTGTCCGCATCTTCGGTATCGACCAAGCCATTCGAATCGAGACACCATTCAGAGCGGAAAGGCCATTCACGGGCGGCGCAGCAATCAATGCTCCGTCCCCCGATAACGACCTCAATGGAAGGGTCCGATGCAACTACAGGAGGAATTGGGGCGCTACGGCTATCGCCAGGAGTTGGCCCGGAGGCTGCGGTTCCGGGACCTGGTCGCGTACGGGCTGGTGTACATGGTGCCGATCGCGCCCATGGCGATCTTCGGCAGCGTGTACGCCGGCTCCGGCGGCATGGTGGCTCTGGCGTACGCGGTCGGCGTGGTGGCGCTGGTGTTCACCGCGTTCTCGTACGCGCAGATGGTCAAGGCGTTCCCCATTGCGGGAAGCGTCTACAACTATGCGGGCCGCGGCATCAGCGCGCCGGTCGGTTTCTTGGCTGGCTGGGTGATTCTCCTCGACTACGTGCTGGTGCCAGGCCTGCTCTATCTCGTGGCGTCGGTGGCGATGCACGCCACGGTCCCGACGGTTCCGGTCTGGCTGTGGCTGCTCGGGTTCGTCGCGGTCAACACGATCGTCAACTCGGTCGGCATCCGAATGACCGCGATGGTCACCCGAGTCATGCTCGTCGGCGAACTGATCATCCTGGCGATCTTCCTGGCCGTCGCCGGCTGGGCCCTCGCCTCGGGCAGGGGCCGGCTCAACTGGGATGGGTTCTACAACGCCGACACCTTCACCTGGCCCCTCTTGGCGGGAGCGGTGTCGATAGCGGTGCTGTCCTTCCTCGGCTTTGACGGCATCAGCATGCTGGCCGAGGAAACCAAGGGCGGCTCCCGGCAGATTGGCCGCGCGATGGCCGCCGTCCTGATCTTGGCGGGGGTGTTGTTCATCGCGCAGACGTGGCTGGCCGCGATGCTCATCCCCGACTCCGGCACGCTCCTCGCCCAGGGGGATCCGAACGGCACCGCCTTCTACCACGCCGCCGCCGTGGCCGGTGGAGGCTGGTTGGCCACCTTGTGCGCCGTCTCGACGGCCATTGCCTGGGGGCTGCCGAACTCGATGGTCGCGCAAGTCGCCACCTCCCGGCTGCTGTACGCGATGGCCCGCGACCGGCAGCTACCCGGCTTTCTGGCGAAGGTGTCGCTGCGACGCAGCGTCTCCATCAACGCCACCCTGCTCACCGGCGCGGTGTCCCTGATCCTCGGCCTCTACATGGGCACCCGCACAGACGGGATCACCCTGCTGTCGTCGCTGATCAACTTCGGGGCGATGGTCGCCTTCCTCGTCCTGCACGTCTCGGTGGTCGTGCATCACCTCGTCCGCCGCCGAAGCCACCACTGGTGGGCGCATCTCGTCATGCCGGCGGCCGGGTTCGTGATCCTCGCCTACGTGCTGATCAACGCCAACATCGCCGCGCAGCGTCTGGGGCTGGCCTGGCTCGCCCTCGGCGTGCTCGTCCTCGCCGGCCTCTACGTGACCGGCCGCCGGCCGGCGCTGTCCGGACTGGCGCCGGTCCAGCCGCTGCGGCGCGACATCGAGCGGGTGTGAGCGCCATGGGCAAGATCGTGTACCGGCCGGTCCGCGACGAGCTGGCCTACACCTTCGGCGGCCGGATGCCGGTGGCGCACCTGCGCTCCGGTGACATGCTGCAGGTCTTCACCGAGGACTGTTTCGGCGGCCTGGTCCGCGGACCGGCCGATCTCCCCTCGCAGACATGCCGCATGCCCTACCTCAACCCCGTGTCCGGCCCGTTCTTCGTCGAAGACGCCGAGCCCGGCGACACCCTCGCCGTGCACATCTGCTCCATCGTCCCGGCCAGGGACTGGGGAATCTCGACGACCTTCCCGCACTTCGGGGCGCTGACCTCCACCACGCACACCGCCACCCTCCAGCCGCCCCTCGAGGAACGGGTATGGGTGTATCGCATTGACCGGCGCGCCGGCACCGTGCGGTTCGCAGCGACGGACAGCGACCACAGCATTGACCTGCCCCTCGAGGCGATGATCGGCACGATCGGCGTCGCCCCCGGCGGATTCGAAGCCCGCTGCACGATCGTCGGCGACATCCACGGCGGCAACCTCGACACCCCGCAGGTACGCGCCGGAACCACCGTCTACCTCGGGGTCAACGTGCACGGGGCGATGCTCGCCCTCGGCGACGCCCACGCCCGCCAAGGCGACGGCGAAGCCTGCGGCGCCGGCATCGAGATCGCGGCCACCGCCACCCTCATCGTCGACGTTATCAAGGGCGAACCCACCCTGTGGCCACGGCTGGAAACGGACACGTCGATCATGTCCGTGGGATGCGCCCGACCCCTCGAAGATGCCTACCGCATCGCCCACCACGACCTCGTCGGCTGGACCAGCCGGCTCACCGGACTGCACGTCCTCGACGCCTACCAGCTTGTCTCCCAGATAGGCCGGGCGCCCATCGGCAACGTCTGCGACCCGAACTACACCGTCCTGGCCGCAGCCGACAAGGCGCTACTACCCGCAGCCGCCGCCCCGTACGACGGGACGCACGGCCGGTTGCAGCGGCTCACCGCCGCACAGCAGGAGGGCAGCCGATGAGCCTCCCACTGCCCCGCCTGCCGCTGCGCGACGAGCTCTACCTGCTCAGCCACGACGACGACACCGGTGAACTCCACCTGCACCAGCGGGCCCTCGCTCTCGGCCTCGCCGGCGCCGTGCTGATCGACCTGTTCCTCGCCGGACGCATCCACCTCGGCCCCCGCGACGGCGCCCGGCCCGGCACCGACCGGCGCATCCGCCTGCACACCGACAAACCCGTCGGCGACCTGATCGCCGACTCCGCTCTCGCCTCCATCCGCCACGCTTCTCCGCCGCTGAAGATGTGGCTTCGGACCTCCTCCACCGACATGTACGACCGGACCCGAGCCGGGCTCGTCGCCGCAGGCATCCTGCGTCAACACAGCCGGCGACGTCTCGGCGGCCTCCTCCGTACCGACACCTACCAGGCCACCGACAGCAAATGGGCAGTCGTCGCCCGATCCCGGCTGCGCTACCTGATCGCCGGCCGGGAACAACCCGACAACCACACCGCCGCCCTCGCCGGCCTCACCGCAGTCCTCGGACTCGCCGAACACCTCTACCTCGACCACGACACCACCACGGTCACCACACACCTGACGGCGATCGCGACCAGCACTACCAGGCGGTACGGGACATCACCACCGCCGTCGACGCCACCATCGGCGACCTCGCCACCGCCGCCTACCGCTGACACCACGCACAAAGGATCTACGCCTCGTGCCGTACGCCCTGCCCCGCATCCGCCCGGCCCGGTGGGCCGACAAACACGCCGTCGCCGCCCTCACCGCCGACGCGCTTCACACCCAGCCACTCGGCGCCTGGCTCGTGCCCGACGAGCACCATTCCAGGCGCATCCTCACCGACGTGCTGGAAATTTGGGTCGAACACGCCCTGTTCTTCGGCGAAGTCACGTCACCGACAACCTCACCGCAGCCACTGTCACCTTCCACCGCTACCGACCCATCCCCCCACCAGCCCCATACCAGCAACGCCTCCGCGCCGCCGCCGGGCCTGACACGAAACCCTTCGACCTGTTCGAGGCATATCTCCACAGCAACCGCCCCGGCACACCCCACTGTCACCTCGCCACCCTCGCCGTCTTGCCGGCACACCAGCGCCAAGGCCTCGGTGACACCCTGCTCGCCTACCACCGCCAACGACTCGACCGCATCGGCCTGCCGGCCATGGCAGAAGTCCCGCCCGCGTCCCGCCGCCTCTTCAGCCGCAACGGCTATCTCCCGCAGACCGAAGTCTTCCTCCCCGGCGGCATCAGGCTCCAGCCAATGACTAGCCCGGGAACCTCTTCTGCCCGTCCACCCTCTGGCTAGAACCACCTCGACGCAGCCCACCCCGGATGCCACTATCTCTGAAACCGCATCCTGGTCTCCTGCCGCCGGAGCAGAGGGTCCGGCATCTACGGGACCCCATGAGCCGGCGGTCTTCACGTACGGTGGTCCTGCTTCGCCGTGACGGGCGAATCACATAATGCACTCGTTGTGCGAGGGGACCCGGGGGACGATGCAGCGAGACAGACGGAACGCACGCCTGTCCCTGGCCAGCCTCGACTTCCTCGGCAGCGACGTGGAGCTGCGGGCCCAAGCCCAGCAGGCATACCTGCAGACGGATTCCCGGCAGACGCCAGGCACCCACACAGGCAAGGACTCGACTGGGTCCGTCACGGTGCTCATCGACGCACATCGCGACGTCGAAGACGTGTCCATCGCCCACGACTGGCGCCGTCAGCTCGGCGTGGGCGGACTCGCCGACGCACTCTTTCAGGCCTACACCGCGGCACTGCACACCGCACTTGAGGCGACCGCGCTACAAGAATTGCAGACGGACCAGGACGCACCACCGCCGGCGACGCCGGCCTCCGGCGCCGCTCAAGATCAGGAAGTCGACGAGCACCTCTGGCTTCGCCGAACCTGGCGCACTCTGCACGAGATCGACGCGGACCTCCAACGGTTAACCCAGGAGCCGAACGTCGAGGCCGAGCAGGCAATCTCCAGCCCATACGGTTCCCTGGCGCTACGTCTGCGCGGCGGGAGCATCGTAGCCATCACGCAGGACGTCGGCCGCATCGCACGCATGGATGCGGGCCAGGTGCAGTTCGAGGCCCGATCCCTGTTCCGGACCTACACCCTGGCCCGCTCCCGGAACCGATCCTGAGGTGCACGCATGAACGAACTGAACGTCATCACCGACGCCGTCCGCGACGAGGGCGGCAAGTGGCTGAAGCTGTCCGACCAGATCGCCGCTATCAAAAGCACAGCCGAGCAGCTTCACCTCGACGCATCGGCCTTCTTCATCGGCGACGCGAACGTCCTCATCCACTCGGTGGCGTACCGGGACTTCCACACCTTCATGATCGACATCCTCGGCGGGCCGTCACCGAGTTCGAGCAGATCGGCGGAGCGCTCCGGCGCATCGCCGACGAATACGACCGCGCCGACGAGGTAGTCGCCCTCGACCTCAACAAGATCTACACCGTCTGACGACGAAGGACACGAACACCCGATGCAGCCTGGAAACTCCGACCTCGAGTACGGCGAGCCGTTCAACATGGCCTTCGACCAGATCCGCTCGGGCATCGACACCGCCGTCGGCAAGTTCAACGAGATCGTCGACCAGGTCAAAGAGTGGAAGTGGCTCCTCGGACCGGCGGCGCTCTGGTGGATCAAGCACAACCTGGACGCCACCCGCAGCGCTCTGAACGCCGTCCTCGACCAGGTCGATCGGGCCCTGGAGCATCAACTGCCGGTGCTCTCGTTGATCAATATCAGCTTTCGGTGGGTCAACGACGTGAAGAGGCCCGTCTCCGACCTGTCATTCGTCACCACGGAACCAGTCGACGAGAACTTGGCCAAGTGGACCGGCGACGCGGCGAGCGCTTACAACGCCAAGGCCGTCAAGCAGAAGGCCGCCGTCGACGAATCCGTGCTGAAGTCGGAGTTCATCAGCCAGTGGCTGTTCAAGATTGCCAAGGCGAACGTCGACTACGCCGTCGAACTAGTGTTGTGTCTCGCAAATAGCTAGCCGTTTTAGTAGGCTCTGGACGTGACACGTTCTGCCGCACCACTGGTGCTCGAACCCGGCCAGCGGGAACTGCTGGAGTCTCTTGCCAAGTCGCGTACGGTCGAGCATCGGCTGGTGCAGCGGGCGCAGGTGCTGCTGCGGGCCGCGGACGGGATGTCCAACGCCGACAATGCGGTGCTGGCTGGGGTGACCCGGGTGACGGTGCGGGCGTGGCGGTCGGAGTTCGCCGAGCGTGGGCTGGCCGATCTGGGCAGGGTCGCGCCGGGTCGTGGCCGTAGGGCGTCGATTCCGCAG
>NZ_JAEVHN010000007.1:0-44353 GCF_016803375.1 Micromonospora sp. 4G55 | reverse complement strand
GCGGGGGCGCTCCTCGTCGTACGACGGGTACCACTGCGTCTCGGACGGCCGGGCGCGCCCGGCGGCCCGGTCGGGACCGGGAACCGCGGCGCGTCCGGTGCTCCGGTGCAGGTACGGAAGCGGGACGCCGGCTGACGATGTGGCGGACATGCGATTCAGCGTACGTATGCCGGTCGAGCGTTGCCCGAAGGCGAACGCCGCGCCGCGCCCCGCGTGCCGGGCGGGAAGCTACCCTAGCCGCGCCCGGAAGTGGTCGATCGTGCGTCGCAGTCCGTCTTCGGGCGCCACGGTGGGTTCGTATCCCAGCAGCTCCCGGGCGAGGGTGAGATCAGGTCGCCGCATCTCCGGATCGTCGGCGCTGCGGGTGATGTACGTCACCTCGGAACTGCTTCCGCAGAGTGACACGATCGTCTCGGCGAGTTGCCGCATGCTCATCTCGTGCTCGGTGCCGCAGTTGATCGGCCCGGTCTCGGTCGAGTCGAGCAGCAGCAGGATGCCGCGCACCAGATCGTCGACGTAGCAGATCGAGCGGGTCTGGTTGCCGGTGCCGTGCACGGTGATCGGCTCGCCGCGCAGCGCCTGGGAGATGAAGGTGGGGATGGCCCGGCCGTCGTCGGGGCGCATCCGCGGACCGTACGTGTTGAAGATCCGGACGATCGCCGCGTCCAGCCCCTTGCTCCGGTGGTACGCCATGGTGGCCGCCTCGGAGAAGCGCTTCGCCTCGTCGTAGACGGCGCGCACCCCGATCGGGTTGACGTTGCCCCAGTACGTCTCGCGCTGCGGGTGCTCCTTCGGGTCCCCGTACGCCTCCGAGGTGGAGGCCATCAGGAACCGGGCGCCGTCGGCGAGCGCGCGCTCCAGCAGGTGCAGGGTGCCCGCCGAGCCGACCCGGAGGATCTCCACCGGCAGCTTCTCGAAGTCGGTCGGGCTGGCCGGGGAGGCCATGTGCAGGACGGCGTCGAACCGCTCGGCCAGCGCCGGGTGGGCCGGCAGCCCGTCGGAGATGTCCGCCTCGACCAGGGCGAAGGACGGGTTGTCCAGCAGGTGCGCGACGTTGTCCTTCGAGCCGGTGACGAAGTTGTCCAGCGCGACGACCTGGCACCCGCGCCCGACGAGGGAGTCGACCAGGTGGGACGGCACGAAACCGGCGCCGCCGGTGACCAGGACGCGATGACCGCTGCCGAAACGCTGGGCTACCTTCATGCCGGCCAGCCTACTAAGGGTGCCCCCCGGATGCGGCGCGGCATGCGGCAAGGGGCCCCGGCGCGGCACGCGCCGGGGCCCCTTGCGGTGGTGGACGACGTCAGTGCGCTCCCGCGCCGGTCAGCGCCCGCACCTCCAGTTCCGCGTACTTCTCCTCGTCGTGCTCCTTCGAGATCACCGTGCCGATCCAGCCGCAGAGGAAACCGAAGGGAATGGAGATGATGCCCGGGTTGGACAGCGGGAACCACTGCCAGTCCTGCTCGGGGAACATCGAGGTCGGCGCTCCGGAGACCACCGGCGAGAAGAACACCAGGAACACGGCGGAGATCAGGCCACCGTAGATGGCCCAGACCGCGCCCGAGGTGTTGAACCGCCTCCAGAACAGGCTGTAGAGAATCGCCGGCAGGTTGCCGGAGGCCGCGACCGCGAAGGCGAGCGCCACCAGGAAGGCCACGTTCAGGCTCTGCGCGAAGATCGACAGGACGATCGAGATCGCGCCGATGACGAGCGCGGAGATCCGGGCGACGTTCACCTCCTGCCGTTCCGAGGCCTGCCCGTTCTTGACCACGTTGGCGTAGAAGTCGTGCGCCAGGCTCGACGACGACGCCAGGGTCAGTCCCGCGACCACCGCCAGGATGGTGGCGAAGGCGACCGCCGCGATGATCGCCAGCAGGGTCGCCCCGCCCAGCTCGCCGCCGAGGAACTTGATGCCCAGCGCCTCGGCCAGTTGCGGCGCCGCGGTGTTCCCCGCCTTGTCCTGCGCCGTGATCGCCTTGCCGCCCACCATCGCCGCAGCGCCGAAGCCGAGCGCCAGGGTGAGCAGGTAGAACGTGCCGATGATGCCGATCGCCCAGAGCACGCTCTTGCGGGCCGTCTTCGCCGTCGGAACGGTGTAGAAGCGGATCAGAATGTGCGGCAGGCCGGCCGTGCCGAGCACCAGGGCGATGCCGAGCGAGAGCAGGTCCATCTTGTTGTAGAACGTCTGGGTCGCATTGCCGGCCACCTCCACGCCGTACCGCTGGCCCGGCCTGAGGAAGTTCTCTCCCTTGCCCGATGCCGCCGCCGCGTCGCCGAGCAGCGTGGAGAGGTTGAACTTGTAATGCGCCAGCACCAGCAGGGTCATCACGATCGCGCCGGTCATCAGCAGGAACGCCTTGACGATCTGGACGTACGTGGTGCCCTTCATGCCGCCCACGGTGACGTAGATGATCATCAGGGCGCCGACCATGATGATGGTGGCGATCTTCGCGGTGTCGGCGTCCATGCCGAGGAAGGTGGTGCCCGGCTTGATGCCGAGCAGCAGCGCGACCAGCGCGCCCGCGCCGACCATCTGGGCCAGCAGGTAGAAGATCGACACCGTGATGGTGGAGACCGCCGCGGCGGTCCGCACCGGGCGCTGGCGCATCCGGAAGGCCAGCACGTCGGCCATCGTGTACCGGCCCGAGTTGCGCAGCAGTTCGGCGACGAGCAGCAGCGCCACCAGCCAGGCGACCAGGAAGCCGATGGAGTACAGGAAGCCGTCGTAGCCGTAGAGGGCGATGATGCCGGCGATGCCGAGGAAGGACGCGGCCGACATGTAGTCGCCGCCGATCGCCATGCCGTTCTGGAAGCCGGAGAAGGAGCGGCCGCCGGCGTAGAAGTCGGTGGCGGTCTTGGTCTGCCGGCTGGCCCAGACGGTGATGGCCAGCGTGATCGCGACGAAGACCAGGAAGAGCGTGATGGTGAGGTTCCGGGCGGTGCTGCCGCCCGCCTCAGCCGCGAGGACCGTGTTCATGGGTCACCTCCCCGATCTCGGCGCGGATCCGGTCGGCGACCGGGTCGAGCTTGCGGTCGGCGTACCGGGAGTACAGCCAGGCGATCAGGAACGTGGAGACGAACTGGAGCAGGCCGAAGACGAGCGCGACGTTGATGTGGCTGCCGAAGAGCTTCGTGCCCATGAAGCCCCGCGCGTAGGCGGAGAGGATGACGTAGAGCGCGTACCACAGGAAGAATGCGACGGTCATCGGGAAGACGAAGCCGCGCAACGCGCGACGCAACCCGGCGAACTCGTCCGACCGTTGTACGGCGAGATACCGCTCCGCCGCCGACTCGGCGGGCGCGGACGCGGGTGTGTCCGTGGACATCTGTGGATCACCACCTTCACAGGCCTGGGGAGTTTCGCGCACCGTAGAGAGCGCGCTCCCATCCAGGGAAGGCTGAGATCGGGGCCGGTCGGCGGCTGCGCCGAACGGTCTGCGGGCTGCGCCGAGTGACCTAGGTCACTCCGACGAGCGGTAGGTCGGGTGGGCGCTCACCGGTCGCCACGAGCTGTTGCCGGGCCGCCACGAAATGTCGCCGGGCCGTCAGGTCAGCTCGTGGTACCGGCCCCGGTAGTGCAGCAGCGGCATGGTCTCCTCGGTCAGGTCGACCGCCTCGATGGTGGCCTCCACCAGCAGGCCCCAGCCGTACTCCCGGGCGTTGTCGAGCCGGCAGCCGGCCCACCCGCCGGCGTCGCTGGGGACCGGGCCGTAGGGGGTGTCGAGCCACGATCCGGTGGCGAAGAGCCCGCCCGGGGAGGGAAAGAGCCCGGCGAACCGGTCGGCGAGCTGCCGGTGCGGCGGCCCCAACGGCGCCACCGCGAACCGCCCGGCCTCCTCCACCGCCGCCCACAGGTCCGACTCCGCGTCGATCAGCCCGAGCAGCCGGTCCGGCTCACCCTCGGCGACCAGGGTGGACGAGACGGTCAGCCCGGCCGGGCCGGGCGCCGTCCAGAGGGTCACCGGCGCCGCCAGCCGACCCCGCAACCGGCGTACGGGCGAGCGCTGCCCGGCGGGCACCGCGAACGGATCGGTGTGGTGGATCTCGGCACCCGGCTCATGATTCACGTGAAACATTGTGCCGCCTCGGGCCCGCGCCCAGCCGAGGAAGCGCTCGTGCAGGTCGGTCGGGCGGGCCTGCGGGTGGAGTCGGGCGAGCTGATCGGCGGCCTCGGCCATCAGCCCGCCCAGGTACACCAGCAGTGCCGTCCGGTCGTGCCGGTACTCGACCAGCAGGCCGAGTCGGGCCGGCTGACACGGCCAGTGCGCGCCGCAGGCCCGGCACCGCCAGAGAGGCCGCATCGGCAGATGCGGCACCCGCCTGCTCACCGCCGGCCCCTGACGACCGTCCGCGGGTTGCGTTCCGGCGTGTCGGCGGCGGGAGACGAATGCCGCAACGAGCGATACGACTCTGAGGCATATTTATGACTCAGAGGCATCACGCTCAGGGTCGTGTCCGCCTTCCCGGCGCGACACGCCCGGGCGGTGGTCACCACCGACCGCCGTTCGCCCGCCAGGTCTGCGCCGGGGTCAGCCAGCCTGCGCGGCCCGGTCGCGGCAGGGCCACCGTCGGCGCGGTCGCCCACGCCGGCGGCTGGTTCGGCCGGCCCACCGACCCCTGCGGCGGGGTGGCGCCCGGCACGCCGG
The DNA here is from genome assembly GCF_016803375.1 of Micromonospora sp. 4G55. Classification (NCBI taxonomy): domain Bacteria; kingdom Bacillati; phylum Actinomycetota; class Actinomycetes; order Micromonosporales; family Micromonosporaceae; genus Micromonospora; species Micromonospora sp. 4G55. The sequence goes on along the minus strand of NZ_JAEVHN010000007.1, from coordinate 39,707 downwards.
TCGCCGGTGCCACCTTCTTCCTCCGGTACGGCCACAGCGCGGCGTTCTGCCGCGGATGAACCCGAACATCGCTGACTTCCTCCCGGTCTCGGGGGTCGCCCCGGTCGGGGGATTGACCGGGGCGACCCGACGCAGGACCGGCCGCCGGGTCGACGCCTCCACCGGCCGGGCCGCGTGTCCTCCACCCTGGACGGCGGGCCGGTCGCAGGGGAGGTTGCCAGGGCTTACTACGCAGCGGGGTCACGTACTTACCGGAGAGGTAAGGATGAACGTCGAGATGTGGGTGAGGGCGTTGAAGGCCGCCCGAGCGGGTGCCGAGATGTCCCAGGAAGGGCTGGCGGCCCTGATCAAGTGGAGCCCGTCCACCGTGGCCGCGATAGAGACCGGCCGCCGTCGACCCACCATGGAATTCGCGGTCGCCGCCGACCAGGCCCTAGGCACCGGCGGCCTCCTCGCCGAACTACTCAAGGCGGCCGACCAGGAGCGGGGGCCGTCCTGGTTCGCGCCCTGGCGAGGCTACGAACAGCAGGCCACTCGACTGCGTGCTTTCGAAGCCTGCCTGGTGCCCGGCCTGCTCCAAACCGAGAAGTATGCGCACGCGGTCATCTCGGCCGGTGGGCTGCACGCGCCGGCGATGGTGGACGAGTTGGTGGCGGTGCGAATGGAGCGGCAGCAGCTGCTGCACCGCGACGAGCCACCGCACTGCGTCTTTTTGCTCGACGAGGCGGCGCTACGCCGCCCCGTTGGTGGGCCTGCCGTGCTCGACGAGCAACTGGTGCGGCTCTTGGAAGTGGCGGATCTGCCGTTCCTCCGGCTGCACGTCATTCCGCTGACTGTCGGCGAGCACGTCGGGCTGGGCGGTGGGTTCGTGCTCGCCGAGCTGCCAGACGGCGACAGGGCCCTCTACCTGGAGAATGCTGCTCGGGGACACGTCATGGACGACCCTGAAATGATCGGCTTGATCGATCGCAAGTGGGATAGCCTACTCGGCGAAGCACTGTCCACAGGCGCCTCGCTGGATCTGATCCGGAAGCTGAAGGTGACGCCATGACGATGATCAAGCCGCACTGGCGCACCTCCAGCCGATCGACGGACTCCGGCGGCAACTGCGTCGAGGTGGCGGACAACCTGCCCGTGGTGCTGGTGAGGGACAGCAAGGACCGCTCCGGCCCGACCCTCACCTTCGCCCCCGACGCTTGGCGCGCGTTCGTCGCGCACGCCCGCTCCGGTCGCGCCGACTGAAGCTGACCCGTCCGGTCCGGCGCTGACCGCATGATCCGTACCGCCTTGCGGCGTGTCGGGGTATCCACGGCGCGGGACACCGCGACACGCCGCAAACGGGAGTGGCGCACCCGAGGCGGGTGGCTCAGGGCGTACCCCCGTCGGCCGGATCGTCGACGGCCAGCGAGCGGCGGGCGGCGGCCAGCACCTCGGGGTCCGCGCAGCCGGCGGCGTAGCCGGCGATCCGGCGGCGGATGTCCCGGGTGAGCAGCCAGACGCCGACGCGGTCGGCGACCGGCCGCAGGAACGCCGGCCGGCAGCGGAAGCTGTACCGCCAGGTGGCGACGGTGTGGCCGGGCTCCGCGGCGGGTGCGAACCGCCAGCCGCCGGCGAACATCTCGAAGAACCACGGCCCGCGCACCATCTTCATGCCGACGTTCGTCGGCGGCGCGAACGAGACGTACTCGCTGACCATGACCAGGCCGTGCCGCGAGCGGGTGAAGGTACGCACCCCCTTGCCGGGGCGGGTCGCCCCGTCGGTGAAGTGCTGCTCCCGGACGAACGGGTCCCATCGGTAGCGCACCGGCGCGGTGGTCTGCGACACCGCGAAGGCCAGCTCGGGCGGGACCGGGACGGTCGCCACCGCCTCGACGACCGGCATCAGCGGCGCGGGGTGACGGTGGCCAGCAGCTCCGGCATCCGCCGGTCCAGCACATCCCCGGCCAGGTACGAGCCGAGCAGCGCCGCCCCCAGCCCGTACGCCGCGCCGAGTGGCAGGGCCAGCCAGAGCCAGGCGTCCCCGAGCAGCGCCGCGGCCACCACCATCGGTACCGCGGCGGCCGCCGAGGCGACCATGGACAGCAGGGTGAGGAAGCTCTTTGCCACCCCCGCCCCGGTGTTCATCGCGAACGGGTTGCTCGTCTCCGGCAGCGAGTACGCCCCGAGCACCGACACGAACCCGTTGATCGCCAACCCGGCCCCGTACGCGGCGAGCAGCGCGCCGCCGGCCACCCCGATCCAGCCGGGCTCGCCCACCACCAGCGCGATCACCACCGACACGACGCCCAGCATCGGCACCACGTACACCGAGAAGGCCGTCATCCGGGCGCGCAGCTCCAGCCGACCGGGCACCCCGGCCACCACGTTCGCCGCGTACGCGCTGCCGTCGAAGCCGAACTGGTTGGCCAGGGTGACCGAGGCGAGCACCCCGACGAAGAGCATCGACAGGCTGAGCAGGACCGGCGACGAGTTGCCGGCGGTGAGGTCCGGGCCGTCCTCGGCGGCGAACTGCGGGCCGCCGAGGTTCACCATCACCGGCACGAAGACCCCGACCACCGCGATGGTGATCAGGTTGGCCCGGCGCCGGGCGTCCCGCCACCAGTAGCGCGCCTCCCGGGCGACCAGCGCGCCGAACCGGTCCCGACGCGTCCAGGCCAGCGCCCGGGGGAAGAGTTGCGCGACGGCCCCGCCCGCCGGCCCGCGCCGGCCCTTGGCCGGAGCGGCGCTGGCCGCGCCGACCATCGCCGACTCCAGCGACCGCGACCACCACAGCAGCAGCAGGCCGATGGTCACCGCCGTGATCAGCAACTTCACCGGTACGGCCCAGGCCCGCCCCTCGGCCACGTCCACGCCGACCGTCCAGGGCGCGCCGAACGGGGTCCAGCCCACCGCCTCGGCCACCCCGGTTAGCCGGTCCCAGTCGGCCTCCCGCACCGCCGCCAGCACCGCGATCTGCAACGGCCCGAGCAGGGCGGCGACCACCGCGAGCAGCACGGCGGCCAGGTCGCGTACCCGGCGGGACCGCAGCATGGTGGCGAACGCGCTGGTCACCGCCCGGCTGGCGGCGACGCAGAGCAGCAGCCCCGCGACCACCCCGACGGCCGCGACCAGCCCGGCCGCCCACCCGCCCAGCGCGGCGGCGGTGACCACCAGCCCGGAGACGGCGAGCAGCACCGCGAGCACCGGGACGCTGACCAGGGCCGCGGCGAACAGCCCGGCGACCAGGGTGCGGCGGGGGCAGCGGCAGCAGCGCGAACCGGGCCGGGTCCAGGGTCTCGTCCACGCCGAAGAAGACCAGTGGCAGCAGCAGCCAGCCGAGCACCAGCAGGGCGCCGCCGAACGCGGCCGTCAGCAGCGCGTACCGCGGCTCGTCGGCGAAGCCCGGCGCGGCCAGCGCCAGGAAGGCGCCGACGGCGAACCAGAGGCCGACCAGGATGCCGACCACGAACATCGCGATCCGCCAACCCTGGCCCCGGAAGTTGTTGCCCATCACCCGCAGCTTGAGCCGGACGAAGTGCCGGGCGGAGACCCGTCGGACCGGTTCGGCCGGGACGGTCACCGCGACAGCCACGACAGTTCCTCACCGGTCGCGGTGCGGCCACCGACCACCTCGACGAAGACCTCCTCCAGGGACCGGTCCCGGCGCACCTCGTCCAGGGTGCCGACCCGCTTGATGGTGCCCTCGGCGAGGATCGCCACGTGCGAGCAGAGCCGCTCGACGACCTCCATGACGTGGCTGGAGAAGACCACCGTGCCGCCGCCGGAGACGTACCGCTGGAGGATGTCGCGGATCAGCGCGGCGGAGACCGGGTCGACCGCCTCGAACGGCTCGTCCAGCACCAGCAGCCGGGGGCCGTGCAGCAGCGCGCAGGCCAGGCCGATCTTCTTCTTCATGCCGGCCGAGTAGTCGACCACCAGGGTCCGGCCGGCGTCGGTGAGCGCCAGCACGTCCAGCAGTTCGGCGGCCCGCTGGTCGACCACCGCCGGGTCCATCCCACGCAACAGACCGTGGTACGCCAGCAGCTCCGCCCCGGTGAGCCGGTCGAAGAGCCGTACGCCGTCCGGCATCACGCCGAGCAGCCGCTTCGCGCCCACCGGGTCGGCCCACACGTCGTGCCCGAGCACCCAGGCCTGACCGTGGTCGGGGCGCAGCAGGCCGACCGCCATCGACAGCGTGGTGGTCTTGCCGGCGCCGTTCGGGCCGAGCAGCCCGTAGAAGGAGCCGGCCGGGACGGCCAGGTCGACGCCCGCCACCGCGACCTTGCCGTCGAACTGCTTCGCCAGGCCGCGCAGCGCGAGCGCGGGGTGCCCACCAGTCATGCGTCCGACCGTATCCGGGCCGGACCAGCCGACGCTCCGGCCGCAGGATGATCCCGCGTCCTCCCCGGGACGTACCCGCCCCTACCCCACCGACCGCCACGACGGGTCACAGCCGTAGCGCCTCGGGGGCGTGCAGCCGGAGCATGGTGGCTCCGACGTCGGCCGGGGCCCGCCGGCGGGTCGCCATCGAGACGGCGACCATCACGGTGAAGGCGAGCGGCACCGTCCACGCGGCCGGCTGCGCGATGAGGGTGGCCGGCCAGCCGGACAGCGGTGGCCCGAGCACGGTGACCAGCACCGCCGCCACGGCGCCCCGCCGCCGACCAGCACCCCGGCCGCCGCGCCCAGATCGGTCAGCCCACGCCACCAGATGCCGAGCACCAGCAGCGGGCAGAAGCTGGACGCGGCGACCGCGAAGGCCAGCCCGACCACCTGGGAGACGTCCAGCCCGGAGACGTTGAGCGCGAGCACCGCCGGCACCCCGCCGGCGATCACCGTGGCCAGCCGGAAGCCGCGTACCGACCCCCGCCCGAGCACGTCGGTGGAGATCACCCCGGCGACGCTGGTGACCAGCCCCGACGAGGTGGAGAGGAAGGCCGCGAACGCGCCCGCCGCGACCAGCGCGGCGAGCAGCCGGCCGGTGGTCCCGTCGCCGAGCGCGGCCCCGGGCAGCAGCACCACCACCGCGTCGGTCTGCCCGGTGACCAGCAGTTGCGGGGTGTAGATCCGGCCGAGCACGCCGTAGATGGTGGGCAGCAGGTAGAAGACGCCGACCAGGGCGAGCACCACCAGCGTGGTGCGCCGGGCGGCCGCGCCGTCGGGGTTGGTGTAGAAGCGGACCAGCACGTGCGGCAACCCCATGGTGCCGAGGAACGTGGCCAGGATCAGCGAGTACGTGGCGAAGAGGCCCCGGTCGTCGTCCCCGGCGGTGTCCGGCAGCAGCCAGTCGGCCGCGTCGGTGGCCACTCCGGACACCTCGGGCACCGGGTCGCCGGCGGCGAAGTCGAGGCGGTCGCCGGGGCGTACCTCCCGGATCGTGCCGTCGGCGAAGGTGAGCGCCGCGCGGTGCTCGACCACGACGGTGGTCGCGGTCCGGAACGCCGGCCCGTCGGGCGGGGTCACCGCGGGCCGGGCGTCGGCCTGCCACTGCAACGCCAGGAAGATCGCGGGTACGGCCAGCGCAGTCAGCTTCAACCAGTACTGGAAGGCCTGGACGAAGGTGATCGCCCGCATCCCGCCGAACGCCACGTTCGCGGTAACCACGACGGCGACCAGCAGCGCCCCCACCGGGTACGGCGAGCCGGCGACGGTGGCCAGGGTCAGCCCGGCGCCCTGCAACTGCGGCACCAGGTAGAGCCAGCCGATGAAGATCACGAACACGGTGGCCAGGGTGCGCAACCGGCGCGAGCCGAGCCGCAGCTCGCAGAAATCGGGCAGGGTGAACGCGCCGGAGCGGCGCAGCGGCGCGGCTACGAAGAGCAGCAGGGCGAGGTAGCCGGCGGCGAAGCCGACCGGGTACCAGAGCACGTCCACGCCGTACTTGAGGATCAGCCCGGCCACGCCGAGGAAGCTGGCGGCGGAGAGGTATTCCCCGCCGATCGCGGCGGCGTTCCAGGTCGGACTCACCGCGCGGGAGGCGACCAGGAAGTCGGAAGTGGTACGGGCCAGCCGCAGCCCGTAGAAGCCGATGCCGAGGGTGACCAGGGTGACCGCCACGATGGCCGGGACGACGTAGCCGTTGCCCATCTCAGCGCTCCGGCCGCTGGACCAGGTCGGTGAAGTCCTGCTCGTTGCGTTCGGCCAGCCGCACGTACGCCCAGCCCACCGCGATCAGGAACGGGAAGGAGGCGAGCCCGAGCAGCAGCCAGGGCAGGTTGACGCCGAAGACGGTGACCCGCCCGACGGCCGGCGCGATCGCGAACAGCCAGGGCAGGCCGCCGAGCCCGATCAGCACGACCAGGCTCATCCGCAGCGCGAGCGCCAGCTGCGCCCGGACCAGGCCCCGGACCAGCGCCTCGCCGACCCGGGTCTGCTGGGCGAGTTCGACGCGGGTGCGTTCGGCCCGGCTGTCCCGGCGGGACACCTCTGCCAGCACGATGCGCGCCCGCCCGGGTGGCTGTGGCGCCCGAGGGGCCGGTACCGGATCGTCGGCAGCGGTCACCTGGGCAGTCTCGCCTGCTCAGCGCGGATGTCAAGGGTGTCCACCGGAGTTGTGGACAACCTGTGGACAACGCTTCACCCCTGTGGACAACTCACGAGTTGAACATTAAGACAGCATTAAGTCCCCGCGCGTTCACCCCTTGTGTTGTGGCGGGGTATGTCCTTGCCGGTATCGACCCCGCCCCCTACGCTGGGGCAGCAATTCCCTGTTTCCTCTTCTTCCACGGGGTTTCTATGCGCAAATTCCGCACTCTGCTCGGCGCGACTCTCGCCGGGGCATGTGCACTGGCCGTGGTGCCGGGTACGGCACTCGCGGCTCCCGCCGCCGCGCCGCAGCAGGCGACGGCGGACCTCACCGACACCACCGGGGCCTACTACGAGGTCTCCCCGGCCCGTCTGATGGACACCCGCGAGGGCCTCGGCGCGCCGAAGGCGAAGATCGGCCCGCTGGCCAAGGTCGACCTCCAGGTCGCCGGCCGCGGTGGCGTACCGGCCGTCGGCGCCGGCGCCGTCGTGCTGAACGTGACCATCACCGGCCCGACGATGGACAGCTTCGTCACCGCCTACCCGGCGGGCGAGACCCGGCCCGACGCCTCGTCGGTCAACTTCGCCAAGGGCTGGCTGGGCTCCAACAACGTCACCGTGAAGCTCGGTGCGGGCGGCAAGGTCTCCGTCTACAACCGCAACGGCTACACCGACGTGGTGGTCGACGTGGTCGGCTACTACGCCAAGGACAACTCGATGACCAACCGCAACGGTGGTCAGTACGAGTGGTACGCGCCCGAGCGGGCGTTCGACACCCGCGAGGACCCGGAGGGCAAGCCGCCGGCGGGCACCACCCTGGAGTACGCGCTGGACTTCGGTCCGGACCGCAACCCGCACATGCGGACTTTGGTCACCAACCTCACCGCGGTGGCGCCGGCGAGCGCCGGCTTCCTCACCGCGTGGTCGGGTGCCACCGCCAAGCCGACCGCGTCCACGGTGAACTACGGCGCCGGCCGCAACGTGCCGAACACCGCGTTCATCCAGACCACCCCGTGCACCGGTGCCGAGCCGTTCCAGTGGTGCACCGTGGGCTCGCGGAAGTTCAAGATCTTCACCTCGGCCTCCGCGCACGTCCTGGTCGACGTGGTCGGCGCGGTCGACGACGGCTTCTCGGAGTGGGGCATGCGCTTCGCGCCGATGAGCCCGACCCGGATCGTGGACACCCGCACCAACCTGGGCATCGCCGGTGCCATCCCCGCCAACGCGACCCGTCGTGCCGTGGTTCCGGGCTACACCCCGGAGACCGGCGTGGCGGTCATGAACGTGACCGCGGTGAAGCCGACCAACAACACGGTCATCACCGTGTGGCCGGCCGACATCCCGGAGATCCCGAAGCCGGACACCAGCAACCTGAACCCGTACGCCAACCAGGTCGTCTCCAACGCCGTGCTGAGCATCGTGGAGCCGAACGGGGCGTACAAGGTGCACAACCTGAGCGGCAGCACGCACCTGGTGGCCGACATGGTGGGCACGTTCTACTACCTGCCCGCTCCGGCGGCCACGCTCTCCGGTGACGCCGGCAAGAGCCAGCCTCAGTTCGTGGGCGCCTCCCACCGCTGAGCACCCGCACCACGAAAGGGCGCCCCGGCCGACGGCCGGGGCGCCCTTTCCGCTCACGGCGGGCGGCAGGCCGTGCGCCGATACGCGTGCAATGCCCATCCTCGGATTCGCGCCGACATGTTGCCGTCGATTGATCGCCACTCCGCTGTGGGCCGACAATCCCTTTCCTTCTCTTTCACGGGGTGTCCATGCGCAAGCTCCGCATGCTCCTCGGCGCGGGTGTCGCCGGGGTATGTGCGTTGGCCGTACTGCCGGGGATGGCGCTCGCCGCGCCCACCGCGCCGTACACCGCACTCACCGTCGATCTCGGGGAGCACCGCGCCTTCCCGGTCACGAAATCCGCCGCGTACGACAAGAGCAACGCCTCGGTGAGCGTGGTGAACCAGGCCGACGGGCTCTTCCTCGTCAAGGCGGTCAGTCCCGCCGATCCCACCGAGGTCTACGCCGCCCTCGCCGCCGAGCCGCCCCCCGGGCAGGACTGGGCGCAGGGCCAGACGTATCCCGCCTCCCGCGTGGCCGACGCCGGCCACGCCAGACTGGACCTCACCTCGACCAACGGCAGCTGCCCGGAGAGCTCCGGCTCGATCATCGTGCAGGACGTACGGCGGGATCCGGCCACGCAGCTGCTGACCGCCTTCGCGGCCGCCTACCGGTTCACCTGTGCCGGCGAGACGAGCCCGATCACCGGCGAGGTCCGTTTCAACTCCTCCCTTGACTATGTGGCGGCCCTGTCGGACCCGTCCAGCGTCGACTTCGGCTCGGTGCACCTCGGGGAGCTGGCCTCCAAGCCGGTGTACGTGCGCTCCCTGGGCAGCGCCAGTGTCATCGTCGGGGCCGCGAGCCTCGGCGGCACCAATCCCGAGGCGTTCGTCATCAGCGCGGACTACTGCTCCGGGCGGACCATCCAGTCCGGCTCGAAGTGCCTGATCATGGTCAAGCCCAGGCTGACCCGGGCCGGTCAGCAGAGCGCGGTGCTCTACCTGCCCGACAACAGTCCGGCCGGCCGGCGGGCCGTGCCGCTGAAGGTCAACGCGGTCGACGGCGTGAAGGGCAGCTACTACCCGCTCGCCCCCGCCCGCCTGATGGACACCCGCACCGGGCTGGGCGGGCGTACCGTCAAGCTCGAACCCGACACGTCCGTCTCGCTCCAGGTGGCCGGGCGTGGCGGCGTCCCCGCCACCGGCGTCGGCGCCGTGGTGCTGAACGTGACCGTCACCGGGCCGACCGCCGACAGCTTCCTGACGGTGTACCCGGGGGGCTCCCGGCCGACGGGCTCGTCCATCAACTTCGCCAAGGGCTGGCTGGGATCCAACAACGTCACGGCGATGCTCGGTGCGGGTGGAAACGTCTACATCTACAACCGCAGCGGGTACACGCACGTGGTGGTCGACGTGGTCGGCTTCTACGCGAGCACCAGCAGTGAGCCTGTCGGGCTGGGCCGGGGCGGTCAGTACCAGTGGTACGAGCCGTACCGGCTCTTCGACAGCCGCCAGTACGAGTGGGGTCCCCTCCCCGCCGGTGCCGCCCTCAACGACTGGGTGGACTTCGGGGACTACAACAAGCACGTCCGGGCGCTCGTCCTGAACATCACCGCGGTGAACCCGCAGAAGGACGGCTTCCTTACCGCCTGGGACGGCGCGGACATCGAACCGGGTGTCTCCACGGTCAACTACCGGGCCGGCAAGGTCGTGCCGAACTTGGCGTACGTCGAGACCCAGCCCTGCCCAGCAGGCGGTTGCGGGGTGACCGGCGCGCCGCGCTACAAGATCTTCTCCTCCGCCACCACGCACGTGGTCGTCGACCTGGTCGGCGTGATCGACGACGGCACGGTCGCCGACGGGTTGCGCTTCCGCCCGAACGAACCCATCCGGATCACGGACAGCCGGATCGGGCAGGGCCTCGTCAAGGCGCTCGGCCCGGGGGAAACCGGCCGGGTCGATGTGGCCGACACCGCGCCGGGGATGCTCGACGACACCACCCAGGTGCTGGCGATGAACGTGACCGCCGTGGCGCCGGACAAGAACACCGTGTTCACCGTCTGGCCGGCCGACGCCGGCATGGCCAAGCCGACCGCCAGCAACCTCAACCCGGCCGCCGGTCAGATCGTCTCCAACGGCGTGCTGGGCGTGCTCGGTCCGCAGGACGCCTTCAACGTGCACAACCTGACGGGCTACGCGAACGTGGTCGCCGACGTGGTGGGCAGGTTCTACCTCTACCCGGCCACGGCCAGCACGACGACGTTGTCTGGCGGCGCGTCCCGTCGACCGGTCGTCGGCACCGGTGTCTCCGGGTACGAGCGCGGCTGACTTCACCGTCGAAGGGGCGTCCCGGTCGGACCGGGGCGCCCCTTCTCGTACGCGGGCCGGGTGACGGTGTCACGGGGTTGCCGCCGTCCATCGACCCTCATAGTCTGGGCCGACCAATCCTCTCCTTTCTCCACGGGGTCTTCATGCGCAAAATCCGCGCTCTGCTCGGCGTGACCATCGCCGGGGCATGCGCGTTGGCCGGCCTGCCGGGAGTGGCGCTCGCCGCCCCGGCCGCGCCGTACACCGTTCTCGTCATCGACCTGAACGACCACCAGCGGCTCAGCACCGACCTGTTCACCGGGGCCTGGGACGGCGACAACAGCTCCGCGATGGAGGCTCAGCTCGGCGACGGGGACGCGTTGACCCTGGGCGCCCACTGGCGGGACGAGACCGATCACGTCTGGAACGCCGTCAGCACCGCACCGCCGGCTGGCGAGACCTGGCAGGCGGGGCGCACGTACGCCGCCACCAGTGCCGGCGGCGCCGGCGCCACGCTGAGCCTGGACGGCAGCGGGCAGACCTGCGCCGGCTCCGGTGAGGTCACCGTCAAGCGGGTGGAACGGGACGCCGCAACCGAGCGGATGACCGCCTTCGCCGCCGCGTACACGTTCCACTGCGACGGCGACCCGGGCGTCATCGACGGCGAGATCCGCTGGAACTCCGACCTCGGTTACTCGGCCCTGGACCACACGTCCCGCCTCGACTTCTCCGAGGTGGTGCTCGGGAGTACGGCGAGGACGAGCGCCTCTTTCGCCCCGCAGGGCACCGTTCCGGTCACCTTCGGGGCCGCCTCCCTCAGCGGGACCGGCGCGGCCGCCTTCGAGATCGTCGAGAACACCTGCTCGGGCCGCACCCTCGTCGTCGGTGACATCTGTGACGTCCGGATCAGGGCGGTGCCGACCCGGGCCGGCACCCACGAGGCGGTTCTCCTCCTCGCCGACGGCAGCAGTTACGGTCAGCGCCGCGTGCCGGTGACCGCGCAGGCCGAGCACAGCGCCGTCGGCACCTACTACCCGGTGAGCCCGGGCCGGATCATGGACACCCGGTACGGCGTCCCGAACCTGCCGCAGGCCCCGATCGGTCCCGGCGGCGAGGTGGACCTCCAGGTCGCGGGCCGGGCCGATCTGCCCGCCGAGGGCGTCAGCGCGGTCGTCCTGAACGTGACCGTCACCGGGCCGACCGCCGACGGCTTCGTGACCGTCTACCCCTCGGGCGAGGCCCGCCCCACAGCCTCCTCCGTCAACTTCGCCAAGGGCTGGTTGGGCTCGAACAACGTCACGGTGAAGCTGGGCGCGAACGGCAAGGTCAAGGTCTACAACCGGGCCGGCTCCACCCACGTGGTGGTGGACGTGGTCGGCTTCTACGCCGGCAGCAACAGCGTCCGGCAGACCAAGGGGCTCGGTGGGCAGTTCCACCCGGTCAAGCCGACCCGGCTCGTCGACACCCGCACTACCGGCACGGCCATCCCCGCGGGCGCGGTGCGCCGGTTCTTCGTGGACTTCGGGCCCGAGCTGAGCGGGCGGGCCGGCGCCCTGGTCCTGAACATCACCGCGGTGGCCCCGGAGAAGAGCGGTTTCCTCACCGCCTGGTCCGGGTCGGGCGACGTCCCGTCGGCGTCGACGGTCAACTACGGCGCGGGCAGGGTGGTGCCGAACCTCGCGGTGGTGCAGTCGAACTTCCACTGCGACTGCGGCACCACCTACGGCGTGAACACGTTCTCCCTGTACAGCTCCCAGAAGGCGCACGTGGTGGTGGACCTGGTCGGGGTAATGGACCAGGCGCTCACCCCCAACGGCCTGCGCTTCACCCCGACGAGCCCGACCCGGATCGTGGACAGCCGCAGCGGGCTGGGCACCGCCGGCGCCCTCGGCCCGAACGTGACCCGCACGGTCACCGCGCCGCCCGCCCTGGTCACCGACGCCACGCAGGCGCTGGCGATGAACGTCACCGCCGTGGCCCCGACGAACGCCACCGTGCTCACGGTGTGGCCGGCCGGCGCCGGCCTGAGCAAGCCGACCGCCAGCAACCTCAACCCGGCCGCGGGGCAGACCGTGTCCAATGCGGCGATCAGTGGGATCGGCCCGGCCGACGCGTTCCACGCGCACAACCTCGCCGGTACCACCCACCTGGTGGCCGACGTGGTGGGCCGATTCGACCTCTACCCCTACACGGTGGGCACCGGCGGGACCTTCACCGTGGTCCGCTCGGGCCCGGCGGTGTAGCCGGATCCCGGCCCTGGCCAGGGCGTCCCGGTCCGTCCGGGGCGCCCTTTCCGGTTGCCAGGTTCGAGTGTGGGTGACAGCGCAGGTTACGGGGTTGCCGCTGACCATCGACGCTCCTAGGCTTTCTCCGCCAATCCCTCACTTTCTTCACGGGGTATCCATGCGGAAAATCCGCACCCTCCTCGGCGCGCTCGTCGCCGGGGCCTGTGCGCTGACCGTGCTGCCGGGGGTGGCGCTCGCCGCGCCCACCGCGCCGTACACCGTCCTCACCGTCGACGTGGGCGACGCGTACGGCAAGCCGGTCAAGCAGTCCGGCGTCCACGACGGCACCAACTCCACCGTCACCGGCCGCGCGTACGGCACCGGCGGCCTGAGCATGGGGGTGAGCGGCCTGCCGGGCGGCTCCACCATCGCCATGTGGATCACGCCTCCGGTCGGCCAGTCGTTGACCGCCGGTCAGACCTACCAGACCTCCGGTTCCAGCGACGCCACGCACGCCGGCCTGGACATGTCCTCGGACTCAACCGGCTGCAACGGCGCCTACTCCTACGGCAGCCTGACCGTCCGCGAGATCGCGTACGACGCGGGGACGGCGCGGCGACCGCCTTCGCCGGGGCGTACGAGTTCCACTGCTCGCCGAACGCCGGGGCGGTCACCGGCGAGCTGCGGTGGAACTCCAGCCTCGACTACGTCGGCGTGGTCTCCTCGCCCGCGCCGGTCGACTTCGGTCGGGTGGCGATCGACGGCACGATGCCGGCCAGGACGGCCACCTTCGCCGTCAAGGGCACCCTGCCCAGCACCTTCGACGTGGCCCGCATCTCCGGGGCCAACCCGTCGTCCTTCTCCATCGTCAGCAACGGCTGCTCCGGCAGGACGCTCGCCCCGGGCGCCTACTGCTACGTCACCGTGGCACCGAAGGCGCTGCGCTGGGGCGACTACACCGCCAACCTCGAACTGGCGGACAACAGCGCGTACGGCAAGCGGGTGGTGCCGCTGAAGTTCACCGCGTACGACACGGTGATCGGCATGTACTACCCGCTGGCTCCGCAGCGGCTGATGGACACCCGCAGCGGCCTGGGGAGGCCCGAGCCGGGCCCGCTGGTTGGCGGATCGTCCGTGGAGCTCCAGGTGGCGGGGCGCGGCGGCGTGCCGGCCAGCGGCGTCGGATCCGTCGTGCTGAACGTGACGGTGACCGGCCCGACGGCCAGCAGCTTCCTGACGCTCTACCCGTATCCGGAAGCCACTCCGACCGCCTCGTCGATCAACTTCCCGGCGGGGTGGCTCGGCTCCAACAACGTCACCGTGAAGGTCGGCGTCGAGGGCAAGGTGTCGATCTACAACCGCAGCGGCACCACCCACGTGATCGTGGACGTGGTCGGCTTCTACGCCGCCAGCGACACGGTGAAGAGCAGCCTCGGTTGGGGCGGCCAGTACCAGCCCGTGGAGCCCAGGCGGCTCATCGACACCCGTCCCACGGCTCTGGCGGCGGGACAGAGCATCAGCAGTTACGTCGACCTCGGCCCGTCCAGCCCGCGGGTCAAGGCGCTGGTCCTCAACATCACCGCGGTCCAGCCGGCCAAGTCGGGCTTCCTGAGCGCCTGGTCCGGTGACGGCCCGGTGCCGACCTCCTCGACGGTCAACTACGGGGCCGGCAAGGTGGTGCCCAACCTGGCCTTCGTGCGGACCGGCAAGTGCACCGACTGCAACGGGCTCCCGTACGCGGTGCCGACCTTCTCCATCTACACGTCTCAGGTGACCAACATGGTGGTGGACCTGGTCGGGGTCGTCGACGACGGCTCGCTGCCGGACGGGCTGCGGTTCACCCCGCTCAGTCCGACCCGGATCGCGGACAGCCGCAGCGGTCTCGGCACCAGCGGCGCGCTCGGCGCCGGCGAGCTCCGGAAGATCGTCGCGCCGTCGACGGTGGTCACCCCGACCACCGAGGTGCTGGCGATGAACGTGACCGCGGTGGCGCCGACGAGGGACACCGTGATCACCGTCTGGCCGGCGGACGCCGACCTGGCCAGGCCGGGCGTGAGCAACCTGAACCCGGCCGCCGGGCAGGTGGTCTCCAACGCGGTGCTGGGCGGGATCGGCCCGCTGGACGCGTTCAACGTCCACAACCTCACCGGCAGCGTCGACCTGGTCGCCGACGTGGTCGGGCGGTTCTACCTGTACTCGGGCACCGCGAGCACGACCGGGCTGGCCGGTCGGCAGCCGCTGGCCGTACGCGGCACCGGCGTACCCGGCTGACGTTCCGCGCCGAAGGGCGCCCCGGCGCTGGCCGGGGCGCCCTTTGGCGTATCGCCGAGCAGCCGGTGATCAGCTTCATGTGGCGCACCACCTTGCCGGCAATCGATCATCGCCCCTACGCTGGGCCGGCTCAGTCTCCCCTTCTCTTTGCACACGGGGTCTTCATGCGCACAATCCGCACTCTCCTCAGCGTGCTCGCCGCCGGGGCCTGTGCGACGGCACTGGTGCCGGCGGTGGCCCAGGCCGCGCCCACCGCGCCGTACACCGCTCTGGTCATCGACGACACCCAGGTCGGCGGCTACGACGCCGGTGCCTGGGACGCGAGCAACGCCACCATGGTGCCGATGCTCAACGACGGGGACCAGTTCGCGCTCGAAGCGCGCTGGTCGGAGGCGTCCGATCCCAGGTCGACCAGGGTCGACGTCTGGCCGCCGTACGGTGAGACCTGGCAGGAGGGGCGGACCTACCCGGCTTCCACCTCGCCCGGCCTCGACAAGGCGCGGCTCCGCGTGGACGCGGTGCAGTGCGTGTCGGACGGCGGCGGCAGTGTCTGGGTGCGCCAGGTCAGCCGGGATCCGGCCACCGGAGCACTGACCGCCTTCGCGGCCGCCTACGACTTTCACTGCGATAACCGCACCGAGGTGGCCGACGGGGAAATCCGCTGGAACTCCGACGAGGGGTACTCCGCGGTGCTGCCGAGCGGTCCGCTCGACTTCGGCCGGGTCGAGGTGGGACGTGCGCCGGTCACCCGTACCGAAACCTTCGCCTCGAAAGGGAGCGGCGACGCCGCGTTCGGCACGGCGCGCATCGAGGGTGCCGACCCGGCGGCGTTCACGATCACCGGCGACACCTGCTCGGGCCGGGTCCTCCCGGCCGGCGAGGTCTGCACCGTGACCATCGCCGGCGCCCCCACCAAGGGGCGGGTGCAGACGGCCAGCCTGGTCATGCCGGACAACACCGGGTACGGGCAGCGGACCGAGTCGCTCACGGTCGAGGGCTGGGAAGGGGTGATCGGCACCTACTACCCGCTCACCACGCCGTCCCGATTGATGGACACCCGGAACGGCACCGGGGTGTCCGGCCGTCCCATCGCCCCCGGCGAGACGGTCGAGCTCCAGGTAGCCGGGCGGGGTGGGCTGCCGACCGGCGGCCTCAGCGCGGTGGTGCTGAACGTGACGGTGACCGGGCCGACCGCGAGCAGCTTCCTGACCGTGTACCCGGCGGACGAGGAACGCCCCAACGCGTCCTCGATCAACTTTCCGGCCGGCTGGCTCGGCTCGAACAACGTGACGGTCAAGCTCAGCGCGGACGGCAGGATCAAGGTCTACAACCGCACCGGCTACACCCACGCCGTCGTCGACGTCTCCGGCTTCTACGCCGGCAGCAACTGGTTCCAGCCCATGCCGCCGGTGGGCGCCCAGCACCACCCGCTGACGCCCCGCCGGCTCTTCGACACCCGCACCGACGGCGGCGCGATCCCGGCTCGTGGCAGCCAGGAGGGATTCGTCGACTTCGGCCCGGAGCTGAGCCCGAAGGTGCGGTCGCTGGTCCTGAACGTCACCGCGGTGGCGCCGGCGAAGGCCGGGTTCCTGACCGTCTGGTCCGGCGAGGGCGGTCTGCCGATCTCGTCGACGGTCAACTACGCGGCCGGCAAGGTGGTGCCGAACCTGGTCGTGGTGAAGACCCGGGCCTGTACCGACTGTGGACGGGGATACGCGCTGCCCGCGTTCTCCGTCTACACCTCTCAGACCGCGAACGTGGTGGTGGACCTGGTGGGCGTGTTCGACGACGGCACTGTCGCCGACGGGCTGCGGTTCACGCCGGTCAGCCCCACCCGCATCGTCGACAGCCGTACCGGCCTCGGCACGTCGGGTGCGCTCGGCGCCAACGTGACCCGCAAGGTCACCACGCCGTCGGCCCTGGTCACCGACGCCACCCGGGCGCTGGCGATGAACGTGACCGCCGTGTCGCCGACCACCAGCACGGTGATCACGGTCTGGCCGGCCGACACCGGCGCGGCCAAGCCGACCGCGAGCAATCTCAATCCGGCGGCGGGCCAGATCGTGTCGAACGCGGTCTTCACCGGCATCGGCCCGAAGGACGCGTTCAACGTCCACAATCTCTCCGGCAGCACCCACCTGGTCGCCGACGTGGTCGGCTCGTACTGGCTCTATCCGGCCACGGCGAGCGGGTCGGCGCCGTCCGCCACGTCGCCCTTCGTCGTGCTGTCGGCCGGACACCGGGCCCGGTAACCGGTCGCCGCAGTGCGGCGGCGCGGCTCGGAGGCCGCGCCGCCGCGGTCGTCACAGCCCGACGCGTACCGGCCGGGCGGTGGCGGAGCCGAGCCAGGTGTGCGGATTGCCGTACCAGCACCAGCCGAGCTTCGGCGCCCCCTGGCTGATCCAGAGCGCCGGCACCCGCTTGTCCCCGCAGCGGGACCCGACCAGCGAGAAGCACCGGTTGCTGGCCAGCGCGGCGGGGTAGTGGGTGATGAAGGCGATCCCCTCGTCGATGGTGAGCGGCAACCGGTCCTGGGCGGTCATGCCCTCCATCGCGGCGGCCGGGGCCAGGTTGCGGAACTCCTCGCCCCGGTCGACGTCGAAGAGCAGGTACGCCGATCCGGCGGGCGCCTCCAGCTCCTTGATCGGATCGAACCGGGGCAGGTCGTCGAGGGGGAAGTTCCGGTCGAGGAAGCCGGGCTTGCGCTTGCCGGCCAGCGTGGTGAGCGCCAGCCGGTCGGGCACCGGGACCAGGTCGCGGGTGGTCACCAGCAGGAACGGCACCCGAGCCTCGGTCGGGGCGGGCAGCCCGGCCGCGCCGGCGACCGCGGCGGCCCGCAGCGGGGTGACCAGGTCGCGGAAGGCGGTCTCGGTGAGCCCGGCGAGCTCCGGGTAGCCCAGGCGGATCAGCCCGTCGAGCTGGCGGTCGAACTCGGTGGCGGGGTCGAACACGGTCACGGTTGGCCTCCCGTTGTCGTATGGCCTACCGTACAGTGTACGGACATCCTGGTTTATTCCCCGCTCAGCGATTCCAATCCTGCTTGGCCGCGCGGACCAGCTTGTCCTTCAGCTCCCGGGTGTGCCGGCGGCTCACCGGCAGCTCGGTCCCGTCGATCACCACCACGTAGCCCGAGTTGACCAGGCGCAGCTCGGCGATCAGCTTCAGCTGCACCAGGTGCGACCGGTGGATCCGGACGAACCCGGCGTCCGCCCAGCGCTCGGCGAGGGTCGCCAGCGACACCCGGACCAGGTGCGAGCCGTCGGCGGTGTGCAGCCGGGCGTAGTCGCCCTGGGCCTCCACCCAGCGCACCGCCGACCGGGGCAGCATCCGCGTCGTCCCGGCCAGCTCGATCGGGATGGTCGGATCCTCCTCGGCCCGGGCCAGGGCCGCCGGGTGCGACGGCACCACCCGGGAGCCGATCACCCGGCGCAGCGACTCGGCCAGCCGGTCGGCGCGTACCGGCTTGCGGACGTAGTCGGTGGCGCCGAGGTCGAAGGCGTCCACCGCGCCGTCGTCGTAGGCGGTGACGAAGACGATCGCCGGCGGCCGGGCGAACCGGCGCAGCACGCGGGCCAGTTCCATCCCGTCCAGGCCGGGCATCCGGATGTCCAGGAAGACCACGTCCACGTCGGCGTCGCGGAGCACCCGCAGCGCCTCGGTCGCGTCGCCCGCCGTGTGCAGCCGGGCCACCCGGGGATCGGCCCGCAGGTGGTACGCCAGCTCGTCCAGCGCCGGCGGCTCGTCGTCCACCGCCAGCACCCGTAGGAACCCCGCCGTCGCGTTCCCGGTCACGATCCCGCCCGTACGCCGGGATGGAACTTCGGCACCCGCAGGCTCACCTTCGTACCCGAGCCGGGGCCGGTCTCGACGACCAGGCCGAACCGGTCCCCGAAGACCGACCGGAGCCGCTCGTCGACGTTGGAGAGGCCGACGTGCTGGCCGGTGTCGTCGGTCGGATCGCTGCCGGCGCGGGCCAGCTCCGCGATCCCCGCGGTCAGCGTGGCCGGATCCATGCCCACTCCGTCGTCCTCCACCGTGATGTGACACTCGGCGCCCGCGTCCCGGGCCTCGATGCTCACCATGCCGGTGCCGGGCTTGCGGGACAACCCGTGCCGCACGGCGTTCTCCACCAGCGGCTGGAGGCAGAGGAACGGCAGCGTCACCGGCAGCACCTCCGGGGCGATCTGCAACCGCACCTGCAACCGGTCGCCGAACCGGGCCCGCTCGATGGTCAGGTAGCGGTCGATCGAGCGCAGCTCCTCGGCCAGCGTGGTGAACTCGCCGTGCGCCCGGAACGAGTACCGGGTGAACTCGGCGAACTCCAGGATCAGCTCCCGGGCCCGCTCCGGGTCGGTGCGGACGAACGAGCCGATCGCGGTCAGCGCGTTGTAGATGAAGTGCGGGCTGATCTGGGCGCGCAGCGCCCGGATCTCCGCCCGGGCCAGCCGCTCCCGGGACGAGTCCAGCTCGGCCAGGGCGAGCTGGTTGCCGGCCCAGTGCGCGGTCTCCAGGGTGGCCTGCACCAGCCCGGGCGCGGGTGGGGGCGTCGGCGACCGCCACCAGCGCCCCGACCACCCGGCCCTGGGCGCTCAGCGGCGCGAGCACCGCCCCGCGTACCGGGCAGTCGACCCGGTCGCAGTGCAGCTCCGACTCGCCGAGCACCGTCGACCGGCCCGCCTCCACCGTCCGCCGGGCCGCCGCGAGCAGCTGGTCGCCGTGGTGGCCGCCGCGCCCGTCGAGGGCGAGCAGCGCGTCGGAGTCGGTGAGTGCCAGCCCGGCCGCCCCGACCAGGGTCCGCAGGTGACGTACGGCCTTCGCCGCGCCCGCCGGGGTCAGGCCGGTACGCAGCGGTTCGGCGGCCAGGCCGGCGGTGTGCAGCACCTCGTAGGTGGCCCGCTGGGTGGCGGTGGCGATGCCCCGCCGACCGCGCAGCCGCAGCATCGCCCAGAGCGCGGCGGCCAGCGCCGTGACCAGCGAGACGACGCCGACGACGGCGGAGAGGTTGCCATCCACGCAGCGATCCTTGCCGCTGCGGGCCGCCACGCCAAGCCCTGGCCGGGCCTGCTTCGGACGCCGAGCCGCTAGTACGCGCCCTTGCGGGCCAGCACCACGCCCACCGTCCGCCACAAAATGCTCAGGTCGTACGCCAGCGACCAGTTGTCGACGTAGTAGAGGTCCAGCCGGACCGCCTCGTCCCAGGAGAGGTCGGAGCGGCCGGAGACCTGCCACAGCCCGGTCATGCCGGGCCGGACCAGCAGCCGGCGCCGCACGTCGCCCAGGAAGTCGCCGTCGTCGGCGGGCAGCGGACGCGGCCCGACCAGCGACATCTCCCCCCACAGCACGTTGATCAACTGGGGCAGCTCGTCCAGCGAGGAGGCGCGCAGGAAGCGGCCCACCGGGAAGACCCGGGGGTCCTGCTTCATCTTGAACAGCATGCCGTCGGTCTCGTTCTGGTCGACCAGGCCGGCCAGCCGATCCTCGGCGTCGACGTACATCGTCCGGAACTTCCAGACCCGGAAGGTGCGGCCCTCGTGGCCCACCCGGGGCTGCCGGAAGAAGATCGGCCCGGGGTCGGAGATCCGGATGGCGAGGGCGATGGCCGCGAACAGCGGTGCCAGCACCAGCAGGCCCAGCCCGGCGGCGACCCGGTCCATCAGGCTCTTCATCAGCAGCGCCGGGCCCGACAGGGTCGGCTCCTCGACGTGCAGCAGCGGCAGGCCCTCGATCGGGCGGATGTGTACCCGGGGGCCGGCGATGTCGGTCAGCTGCGGGGCGACCACCAGGTCGACGCCGGAGCCCTCCAGCTGCCAGGCCAGCCGGCGCAGCTCACCCGGCTCGGCGCTGGCCGAGCCGCAGACCGCGATGGTGTCGCCACCGACCTCGCGGACCAGGGCGAGGACGTCCCGGCCGGCGTACACCGGCACCGGGGTCTCGATGCCCCGAGCGGCGGCGTACCCGTCGGTGATGTGGATGGCGACCGGCACCAGGCCGGCGCTCGGGTTGCGGGTGACCGCGGTGTAGACCTCCAGCGCCTCCGGCAGGGTGCCAACCAGCACCATCCGGTGCCCGGCGTGGCCGGCGCGGCTGCGGACGGTGTGCAGCACGAACCGGGCGGTCAGCCGGCCCACCAGGACCAGCGTCATCGCCCCGAGCAGGGCGAAACCGACCGTGTAACGGGAAAGGTCGGTCTTGGTGGCGAACGCGATGAAGGAGACCGTGGCGGCGACCGCCACCCCGCCCCGGATGACCCGCTTGAACTCGTCCGGACCCAGCCCGAGATAGCGCCGGTCGTAGGCGCGGTTGCCCCAGAGGATGACCACCCAGCCGAGCGGCAGCAGCAGGAACGCCACCGTGTAGAACCAGGTCGGGTCCTCCTGGGCGTTGTAGAAACCCGCCCGCGCCTGGCCGAACGTCTCCTGGGCCAGCCAGTCGGCCAGCATCACGGCGGTGAAGTCGAGCAGCAGCAGGGCGACGGTGTACGGGCGGTGCCAACGCGACACCCGGCGACGGGCCCTCGCCCACGCCGACCGGGGGACGCCGTTGTGCGACGGCGGCGTCGGCGGCTGGATCTCGAAGCTGTCGACGTGCCGCACGAGTTTGCTCCGGCCTGTGTTGGTTACCGGGCGCTGGAGGCTTGTCGTCACCTCACCCATGTCCTCCCGCATGACACGCGCCGCTCACTCGCCGTGAGGGGCCCGGGTCGCCCACCGTTCCAGTCTCCCACGCTGTCAGTGGGCCGGACGCTGACCCGAAGGACAATGCGCCTGGTGCTGCCAGCGGGGATCCGGCCGGCTCCACGTCAGTTTTCGAAGCCGGGGACCGAGCCACTATACCGATGGATGGCGGCCCCGGTAGAGGCGCGGACGGGCAGCTTCCACGCGCCCGGGACGATTCCTCTCCGTAATCACCGAGTGTCATCACTCACCGTACGAGCCGAGACAACCGACGGTCAGCCAGGGGCTTTCCGCCGGTCTGACAGGTCGGGCAGTACTGCAGGCTCGAATCGGCGAAGGACACCTCCCGCACCGTGTCGCCACAGACCGGACAGGGCAGGCCGGTCCGGGCATGCACCTTCAGACCCGAGCGCTTCTCGCCCTTCAGCTCCGCCGCCCGCTGACCCAGCGAGCGGCGGACCGCGTCGCCGAGCACCGCCCGGGTCGCCGCGTGCAGCGCCGCCAGCTGGTCGTCGGTGAGCCGGTCGGTGATCGCGAACGGCGAGAGCTTCGCCGCGTGCAGGATCTCGTCGGAGTACGCGTTGCCGACCCCGGAGAGCACCGCCTGGTCGGTCAGCACCCCCTTGACCTGGCCCCGTCGGCTGCGCAGCGCTCGGCGAAGGTGGGCAGGTCGGCGCCGAGCGCGTCCGGCCCCAGCTTCGCCACCCCGGGCACCTGCGCCGGATCGGTCACCAGGTACACGGCCAGCTTCTTCTGGGTGCCCGCCTCGGTCAGGTCGAAGCCGGAGCCGTCGTCGAGGCGGACCCGCAGGGCGACCGGGCCCTTGCCGGGGCGCAGCGGGGTGGTGGACGGAAACGCCTCCCGGTAGTGCAGCCAGCCCGCCCGGGCCAGGTGCACCACCAGGTGCAGGCCGCCGTCGATCACCACGTCGAGGAACTTGCCGTGCCGGCGGGCGTCCACCACCGCCTGGCCCGACAGCGCCGAGGGCGCCGGGTCGTACGTCTTCAGGGCGCTGATCGCGGCGACCTCGACCCGGTCGACCCGCCGCCCCACCGCGCGCTCACGCAGGTAACCCGCGAGCGCCTCCACCTCCGGTAGTTCAGGCACGTTGCAACGGTAGCCTTCTTTCCCGTGAGAATCGTGGTGGCACACAACCGGTACCGGGAAGCCCAGCCCTCCGGCGAGAACACGATCGTCGACTCGGAGATCGCCCAGCTCACCGACGCCGGCGTCGAGGTGCTGCCATTCATCCGCAGCTCGGACGAGATCCCGTCGATGTCGAAGGCGGCCAAGGCGCTGCTGCCGATCTCCCCGATCTGGGCCCCGCGGGCCCAGGAGGACCTGTCCCGGCTGCTCACCGCGCACCGCCCCGACGTGCTGCACCTGCACAACCCGTACCCGCTGATCTCGCCCTGGGTGGTGCGGACCGCGCACCGGCACGGCGTGCCGGTGGTGCAGACGGTGCACAACTACCGGCAGGTCTGCTCCTCCGGGATCTACTTCCGGGACGGGATGATCTGCCAGGACTGCAAGGGTCGGGCGCTCGGCGTGCCGGCGGTCGTGCACCGCTGCTACCGCAACTCCCGCGCGCAGAGCGCCCTGATGGCGACCACCCTGGCCGTGCACCGGGGCACCTGGCGCTCGGTCGACCGGTTCATCGCGCTGACCTCGGCGATCGCCGACCACCTGCGGGACTACGGCATCCCGGACGAGCGGATCGTGGTCAAGCCGAACTCCGTGCCCGACCCGGGCCGGCCGGCCCCGCTCGGCGACGGGTTCCTCTACATGGCCCGGCTCACCCCGGAAAAGGGCGTCGACCTGCTGCTGGAGGCATGGCGCCGGCACCCGGTGGGCACGCTGGGCACGCTGCGCGTCGCCGGCGACGGCGAGCTGCGACCGCTGGTCGAGGCGGCCGCCGCGGACCGCGCCGACGTGGTCTACCTGGGCCAGCTCGACCGGGCCGGGGTACGCGCCGCGGTCGAGGCGAGCGCGGTGGTGATCGCCGCGTCGATGTGGCACGACGTCCTGCCCACCGTGATCATCGAGGCGCTGGCCAGCGGGCGGCCGGTGCTCGGCACCGCGCTCGGCGGCATCCCGTACCTGGTCGGGGCGGACGGTCCCCGCGAGCCGGCCGGCACCGGGTCGGCCGAGACCGCCTCCGCGGTCCCCGGCGGGGGGCGTCGCCCCGCTGCCCGCCGGCGTGGTGACCGGCACCGCCGGCTGGGTGGTCCCGCCGGAGCCGGCCGCGATGGCCGCCGCCTTCCCGGTCGCCCGGGCCGGTGCCGCCGCGCTGTCGCAGCCGGCCCGGCTCCGCTACGAGCAGACCTTCCACCCCGACGTGGTCACCAAGCGCCTCCTCGACATCTACGCCTCCGTCACCCGCCCCTGACCCCGCCGGCCTCCCGCGCCCGTCTCCACGCGCTCGGCCTTTCGCCTGCACTTTCAGAGAATGAGTGGCTTTCGGAGCCGAAATAGGCACTCTTTCTCTGAAAGTGCGCCGGGGGCAGGGGTCAGCGGAGGGAGGCGCGGGCGGAGAAGGCGATGCTGGCCAGGAGGAAGCCGCCGTTGACGATCGTGAAGGCGACGATCACCCAGAAGGTGAGGGCCGGGGCGAGCATCAGGACCAGCGCGGCCACGAAGATCACCGCGCCGTAGTCGCGGACCAGCTTCACCAGGCGTACCGGCAGCGAGGTCGAGGTGACCATGCTGGCGGCGTTCGGGCCGGCCTGCATCACCGAGGTCACCAGGTTGACCATCCAGGTGCCGGCGAAGACCGCGACCAGCCAGGTCGGCGTCTCCGGCCGCTGCGCCACGGCGGTCGCCGCCAGGGCGGCCACCAGCGCGATCTGGGCGGCCACGTCGCAGAGCACGTCCACCCGGGCGCCCGCCGCGCTGCCCCTGCCCGGTCACCCGGGCCAACTGACCGTCGGCGCAGTCCAGCGAGTACGCGACCTGCCAGCCGACCAGCGCGGCCCCCCCGACCACCCAGGCCGGTACGTCGCCGGCGGCGACCCGGTCGGCGAGCGCCACCACGGCCACCGAGGTGGCCAGCCCGAGCACCAGGTTGGCGATGGTCAGCGCCGTCGGGCGAAGCCCGAGGCGCTGAGCGACCAGCGCGAAGACCGCGCCGAGCCATTGGCTGAGCGACTCGCTGAACAGGCCGCCACCCCGGTTGACCCGGTGGAAGTCGGCAACGGTGGGACGGGGCTCAGCCACAGTGGTCGCGGATTGCACCGGCGTAGTCTGCCAGCCGCTCCCGCGTCTCGGTAGGCGACATCGCCAGGTGTTCGAGGATGGTGTACCGGTCCGGCCGGGTGGAGGGCGCGAACTGCACCGCCTCGACGAACTGGTCGTCGGTCAGCCCCACGTCGGCGGGGAGGCGGGGCAGCCGGTGCCGGGCCAGGCAGGCCGACAGCTCCGCGAAGCGCCGCCGGTCGCCGCGCAGCCAGGTGCAGAACAGCGCCCCGAGCCCGGCCAGCTCGCCGTGCGAGGCGGTGTCGGGGAAGAGCGCGTCGACGGCGTGCATGATCTCGTGGCAGCCACCGCTGGCCGGCCGGCTGGTGCCGCAGACCGCCATCGCCAGGCCGCTGGAGATCAGCGCCTCGGCGAGCACGGTGACGAAGGCGTCGTCGGCCACGTCGCCCGGGTGGTTGAGGACCGCCTCGGCGCCCATCCGGGCCAGCGAGGCGGCCAGGCCGTCGACCGGCTCGCCCCGGACCTGCCGGGCCAGCTCCCAGTCGGCCAGCGCGCTGATGTTGCTCACCGCATCGCCGATGCCCGCCCGGTTGTGCCGTTCCGGGCCGCTCTCCACGAAGTCCAGGTCGACGATGACCGCGATCGGGATGTGCACCCCGTAGGAGCCCTTGATCCCCTCGCTGACCAGGCTCGCGACCGGGGAGGCGATCCCGTCGTTGGCCAGGCTGGTGGCCACGGTGACCATGGGAAGTCCGCGCCGGGTGGCGGCGTACTTGGCCACGTCTATCGTCTTGCCGCCACCGATGCCGACCACCGCGTCGTACGAGCGGGCGCGGAGCTTGCCGCCCAGGTCGTCGGCGGCCTCCAGGGTGCCACCGGCGACGGTGAACACGTCGGCCGACCGCAGCGACGGCCGGATCAGCTCGGCGATCTGCTCGCCCTGCCCCGGCCCCACCACCACGGCCACGTCGCCGCCGGCGGAGATCCGCCCGTCGGCGAGGATCGCGGCCAGGTCGGCCACCGCCCCGCGCCGCACGTCGATGTGCAGCGGGGTCAGCACCGTACGAGCTAGTAGCGGCACGCGATCTCCCGCGCCCGGGCCAGGTCGGCGTGGTTGTCGACCTCGACCCACGAGACGTCGCCGATCGGCGCCGCGCGCACCTCGCCGCCCCGGTCGGCGAACTCCTGGTAGCCGTCCTCGTAGTAGAGGTTGGGGTCACGCCGCCAGGTCGCCTCCAGCGCGTCGGCGAGGGCGTCGGCCACCTGCGGCTCGATCAGCGTCGCGCCGATGTACTCCCCGTACGCCTCGCCCGGGTCCATGATCTTGGTGATCCGGGTGAGCTGGCCGGCGGCGTCGAAGGTGGTCTTCATCTCCTCCTCCGCCAGCGCCTTGATGTTGTCGATCGCCAGCAGGATGCCCGGCCCACGCTCGGCCAGCAGGGTCTTCTCCACGCTCACCGGGTGCACGGTGTCGCCGTTGACCAGCAGGACGCCCCGGGCGAAGTGCTCCCGCGCCAGCCAGAGCGAGTACGCGTTGTTCCACTCCTCGGCCTTGTCGTTGTGCACGAGGGTGAGCCGGACGCCGTAGCGCTCCTCCAGCGCCGCCTGGCGCTGGACGACCGCGTCGGCGGCGTACCCGACCACGATCACGATCTCGGTGAGCCCGACCTCGGCGAGGTTGCCCAGCGCGATGTCCAGGATGGTGGTCTCACCGTCCACCGGCACCAGCGCCTTGGGCAGGGTGTCGGTGTACGGGCGCAGTCGGCGCCCCGCACCGGCCGCGAGCACCATCCCGATCATGCGGGGTCCTCCCTCGTACGACTCCAGGTCACCGTGGAGGATAGCCCCGCGTGACGGTGGGGCTGCCGCCAACCGGGGCCAGAGAGGCTGTCGACAGCCTCTCAGCCGGGCAGGGCGGCCAGGTCGCCAGCACCGTGAGCCGCTCCTCGGCGGTGAGCGCCGCGTACGGGCCGCCGCGCGGCGGTCGGTCTCCAGCTCGATCGCCCGGCGTTCCGGCCCCTCCGGCAGCTCGCTGATGCTCGACGCGGTGTGCCCGGCGGCGGTCCATGCGGCGGCGTGCGCGTCGGCCCGGTGGTAACGCAGCGTGCCGAGCCGGTTCAGCAGGAGCACCCCGGGCGGCGTGCCGTCCGGCTCGTACGGCGGGGCCATGGTGGCGAACGCGGGCGTCGGTTCGGCGTCGGGCTCCCCGGCGAGCAGCAGCGCGTACGCCAGCAGCCGGCCGAACGCCTCGACCAGGCGCAGCACCCGGTCGTCGTGCCCGGCCCACAGCTCCTCGGTGACCTCGCCGTGCACCTGGTAGATCTCGGTGAGGAAGTCGGCACCGCGCTCGGTGGCGGCGAAGCCGCCGTCCGGCTGGCGGACGATCATCCCGTGCGCCACCTGTTTGTCCAGGGCGCGCTGGCAGGCGGCCGGATCCCGGTAGCGGGTGACCGCGGTGAAGCCCGCCCCGTCGACCGTGCCGCCCGGCGCGGCGAGCCGGGTGCGGAACTCGACCAGGAAGCCGGTGGCGGCCGGCCCGCCGTACCGCTGGCTCAGCTCGGCGCCGCCGCCGTCGCGCCGGCGAGCATGCCGGCGACGAAGGTCCGGTCGACCGCCGGGGCGACCAGTCCGGCGAACCGGTGCGGCGCCAGCTCGACGTCGGAGTTCACCGACCGATCGACCGCGGCGCGGCGACGGCGGTCTCGCCCGGTTCCAGCTGGCCGCCGCCGATGTCCCAGGCATTGGGAAAAAGGCTCCGCTCGGGAGATCGGCGCTGAGGGAAGCGGCGGCCGTCGTCGTCGTCCACGATCAGCGCGCCGGCGCAGCGGAGAGGCTCGGTGGGCACGTGCCGACAGTAGCGAGCGGGCGCCGGTCGCGCCGATGCCCGGTCTTGTACCGATCTGCCACGTGGGCCCACCATGTGGGTACCGGGTGCCGCCGTCCCAAAGGGGTGATGCGTGATGCAGGTTCGGGAAGCTATGTCCAACCAGGTACTCATGGTGGGTCCGGAGCACACGCTCCGGCAGGCCGCCCAGATGATGTCGGCCCGCCGGGTCGGCTCGGCAGTGGTGATTGACCCGGACTCCGAAGGGGTCGGGATCATGACCGAACGGGACGTGCTCAACGCGATCGGGGCCGGGCTGGACTGCGACGTGGAACGCACCAGGGCGCACGTGAGCTGGGACGTCGTCTACGCCGGTCCGGATTGGACGGTGGAGGAGGCGGCCGCGGCGATGGCCCGGGGCGGCTTCCGTCACCTGGTGGTGCTCGACGGCCGGGAGGTGGCCGGGGTGATCTCCGTACGCGACCTCATGCGGGTCTGGTCGCAGCAGCGGCTCACCGTGGGCTGAGTCCCGGCCGGGGGTCGTCCGCACCTGTCGCGGCGGCCCCTGACCGGCCCGAACGACCCGCCGACGAGAGTCCCGCTCACGTCCGCCGGTCGATCATCTGCCCGCATGTTGAACTTGGCGTGTATGCCGGTCGGACCGGCCGGGACAGGCCCTAGGCTCGTCCGCATGACCGCCGAGCAGCTGATCTCGTTCGCCCGTGGAGCTCCCTCGCTGGACATCGTCGATGTCGAGGGTCTCAAGGCAGCCGCCGTCCGTGCCTTCGACGCCGACCCCGCCGGAATCACGGCGTACGGCACCTCCGTCGGGTACCCACCCCTGCGGAAGTGGATCGCCGAGAAGCACGGCGTCGAGGCGGATCAGGTGCTGATCACCAACGGCTCGCTCCAGGCGGACGCGTTCCTCTTCGACCACCTGGTCCGCCGCGGTGACGCGGTGGTGGTGGAGCGTCCCACGTACGACCGGACCCTGCTCAACCTCCAGCGGATGGGCGGCGAGATCCACGGCGTCTCGATCCAGCCGGACGGCCTCGACACCGCCGAGCTGCGCAAGCTGCTGGAGTCCGGGGTGCGGCCCCGGCTGGCGCACGTCATCCCGAACTACCAGAACCCGGCCGGCGTGACGCTCTCGGAGGAGAAGCGCCGTGAGCTGCTCGACCTCGCCGTCGAGTACGAGTTCACGATCTTCGAGGACGACCCGTACGCCGACATCCGGTTCCGGGGCGAGGCGCTGCCGTCGATGCTCTCGCTGGACACCCGCAACGTGGTGGTGCACGCCTCCAGCTTCACCAAGACGGTCTGCCCGGGCGTCCGGGTCGGCTACCTGGTCGGGCCGGCGGACCTGATCGCCGACATCGCCAAGAAGGCGACCAGCCTCTACATCTCGCCCGGCATGGTCTCCGAGGCGATCGTGCACCAGTTCTGCGTCTCGGGCGAGATCGAGCGGTCGATCGAGACCGTGTCGGCCGCCCTCGGCGAGCGGGCCCGGGTGCTTGCCGAGTCGCTGCGCCGGCACCTCCCCGAGGCCAGCTTCGTCGAGCCGGACGGTGGCTACTTCCTCTGGGTGGAGTTCCCGGCGGACGTGGACGTGGCCCGGCTCGCCCCGGCCGCCGCCGAGCGCGGCGTCGCCGTGGTCAAGGGCAGCGACTTCATGGTCGACGGCGGGCAGCACGCGCTCCGGCTGGCCTTCTCCGCCGTCACCGCGGACCGGATCGACGAGGGCGTCCGCCGGCTGGCGGAGGCCGTGGCCGCCGTCCGGGGCTGAATATCTGTCGGGTTTCCGACAATCTGGCGATGCCGGTCGGCCCGGGGCACCCCTCGGGCGGCCGGCGGCTCACAATGCTGCGAGCGTCGCTCACCTGCCCACGCGCGGCCGGGTCACCGGTCGCGCGCCCGTACGCGCGACGCCGCCCAGCATCACCCCCCGCCCCCCACCGGCGCTGGGTGGGCCACGTCGCCCCCTCACCCCCCTGAACGCGGCGCGGCCCACCCGGCGCCACCCCTTCGTGATCTTGCGCCGGTGGCGGCGGATTCCGTCCGATCGGGCGTATTCGCAGCACACCCGCGTGATCACCCAAGCCGCCGGCGAGGGGCAGCGCGGCCGGCGGGGGCGTAGCCTGCAAGCCGCAGCAGCGTGGGGAGGGGGACGCCATGACGGACCGGGGCCAGCGGGAGCGGTCGACGAACCAGCACACCGGGCGGGTGCTCAGCCCTCGCGCCTGGACGGCGCCGGTCCGGGCGATGTCCCGCATCCTCAACGCCGACGGTTCCCCCCGCATCCCGGCCCCGGCCGGACCCGGGCGCAGCGGCGTGGTCGACTGCGGCCTCTACGTCGACGGGGAACGCCAGCCCGGCCAGTGGCACTACGCCGACGCGTTGGAGGCGGCCCGCGGGGAGCGCAACGCCTTCGTCTGGCTCGGCCTGCACGAGCCGGAGCTGGCCGAGATGACCGCCATCGCGGAGACGTACGGCCTGCACGAGCTGGCGGTCGAGGACGCGGTCAAGGCCCAGCAGCGCCCCAAGCTGGAGCGCTTCGGCGACGTCACCTTCCTGGTGCTGCGCACGGCCCGCTACTGCGAGCACGCGGAGCTGACCGAGAACTCCGAGGTGGTCGAGACCGGCCAGGTGATGCTCTTCATCGGGCCGAACTTCCTGATCAGCGTCCGGCACGGCGACGCCTGCCGGCTCGCCCCGGTCCGCGCCGACCTGGAGGCCAAGCGGGACCTGCTGCTGCACGGCCCGTGGGCGGTGGCGTACGCGGTCACCGACCGGGTGGTGGACCTCTACCTGGAGGTGGCCGACCAGCTGGAGGACGACCTGGACGTGCTGGAAGCCGACGTCTTCGACCGGCAGAGCAGCGGCCGGATCCAGCGGATCTACCAGATGAAACGGGAGCTGGTGGAGTTCAAGCGGGCGGTGATCCCGTTGCAGCGGCCGCTGCTGACCCTCACCGCCCAGGTCAACCGGGAGGTGCCGCAGGAGGTGCGGCGCTACTTCCGGGACGTGCAGGACCACCTCAGCCGTACCGTCGAACAGGTCAACTCCTACGACGACCTGCTCAACTCCATCCTCCAGGCGCGGCTGGCGCAGGTCACCGTCGACCAGAACAACGACATGCGCAAGATCGCCGCCTGGGCCGCCATCGCCGCGGTGTGGACCGCGTTCGCCGGGGTCTACGGGATGAACTTCGAGAACATGCCCGAGCTGAAGTGGACGTACGGCTACCCGGGCGTGCTGGCCCTGATGCTCGCCATCTCGCTGGCGCTGTACCGCTGGTTCCGCCGCAACGGCTGGCTCTGACCCGCACGCGGCGGCGGTTCACGCCGATCGCGGCCGGCCGTCAAGCGCGCGACCGACCCCGGACACGCCGGCGGCGCGGGAGTCGCCTCCCGCGCCGCCGGCGATCCGCCTGGTCAGCGACGGCTGCTGGACTTGGCGCCGTTCTTGCCGAGCGCCTTGCTCAGGTCGTCCGCCGCCGGCCGGAGACGTCCGTGGCGCCCTCGGCGACCGAGGGGACCTTGTCGTTGGCGTGGATCATCGACTGGGTACCGGGGGTGGTGGTCGAGGCGCTGTCGCCACCGGCCACCGCCGAGCTGCCCGCGCCGGTGGGGCCACCGGCCGTGCCGGCACCGCTGGACATCGTGGACGAATCGGTCACCTTGTCTCCGTTCGCCGACGGGGTCTCGATGACCAGGGTGTCCACCTCGTCGCGGACGGTCTCGACGCCCTGCGTCGGGTCGTACTCGGCCCACTCCTGCTGCTCGCGGCGGCGGCGCATGGCCATCGCGCCGGCCACCCCGGCGACCGCGCCGGCGGCCAGCAGGCCGGTCATCATCGACCCGCTCTTCTTCTTCGCGGCCTTTAGGTTCCTGGCCTTGGCCTTCTTGCTCATCGCCGTCTGCTTGGCGGCGGCGGCCTTCCGGCCGGTGAGGGCCTTGCCCGCCGTCTGCGCCTGGGCGTTGCGGACCGCCAGGGCCAGCGGCGCGAGCGCCGCGACCGTCGACGCGAAACCGCTGGACGTCCGGTCCCGCACGATGACGGCCGTCGGCGTGACGACGCCACGGGCTGCCTGGACCCGCGGCCCCACCATGGCGCCGGCACCCTTCGCCGCGTACGTGGCGGCCTGCCTCAGGTGACCGATGCCCTGGTTGAGCTCAGCCTTCGCGAGCTGCCCCTGGGTCTTGCGCCGCCCGATTCCAAACACGGTCCCACCTCCTGGGAGTTGTTCCTTCGTCATCCTCCACCTTCGGATGCCTCCGCACTGCCAGATCGGGCACATGGGAGGATCCGCATGGAACTGACCAACGAGTGAGGAGTACCCGTGGCCGAGGCTGTCTACGCCACCTTGCACACCAACGCTGGCCCGATCCGGCTGGAGCTCTTCCCCAACCACGCTCCGAAGACGGTCCGCAACTTCGTCGACCTGGCCGAGGGCAACAAGGAATACACCGACCCGCGCACGGGTCAGCCGGGCAGCGGGCCGTACTACGACGGCACGATCTCGCACCGGGTGATCAGCGGCTTCATGGTCCAGATGGGCGACCCGACCGGCACCGGCCGTGGTGGTCCGGGTTATAAGTTCGGCGACGAGTTCCACCCGGAGCTGCGCTTCGACCGGCCGTACCTGCTGGCGATGGCGAACGCCGGGCCGGGCACCAACGGCTCGCAGTTCTTCATCACGGTGTCGCCGACCCCGCACCTCAACAACCGGCACACCATCTTCGGCCAGGTCGCCGACGAGCAGTCGGCGAAGGTCGTGGACGCGATCGCGAACACCCCGACCGGTCCGAGCGACCGGCCGCTGCAGGACGTCGTGATCGAGCGGGTCGAGATCGAGCGCACCTCGGCCTGATCGCCCTGCCGAGGTACCTTTGCACGCATGACTGAACGCCCCGGGCCGGCCGGCGACGCCACCGGCGGGCCGGTGCCGACCACTCCGGTCTGCTACCGCCACCCCAACCGGGAGACGTACGTCCGCTGCACCCGCTGCGACCGGCCGATCTGTCCGGAGTGCATGCGGGAGGCCTCCGTCGGCCACCAGTGCCCGGAGTGCGTGAACGAGGGACGCCGCAGCGTGCGGCCGGCGCGCACCGCCTTCGGTGGCGGTGCCGCCGGCCGACGGGGCCTGGTGACCCGCACCCTGATCGCGCTGAACGTGCTGATGATGGTGCTCTCCATCGTCTCGGCGCGCAGCGGCACCGCGGTGGCCGGCGGTGGCCTCGGCGGCCTGATGGGCGACTCGACGCCGTTGACCGACTGGGGCTCCGTGCTCGGCCTGGCGCGTTTCACCGACGGCAGCATCGGCGGCGTGGCCGACGGCCAGTGGTACCGGCTGGTCACCGCGATGTTCCTGCACTACGGCGTGCTGCACCTGCTGCTCAACATGTGGGCGCTCTGGGTGCTCGGGCGCGACCTTGAGGCACTGCTCGGCCGGGTGCGCTTTCTGGCGCTCTACCTGGTCGCCGGGCTCGGCGGCAACGTGGCGGCCTACCTCTTCACCGAACCGAACCGGTCCACCGCCGGCGCGTCGACCGCCATCTTCGGGCTCTTCGCCGCGGTCTTCGTGATCATGCGCCGGCTGGGCCGGGACACCTCGGCGATCGTGCCGATCCTGGTGATCAACCTGGTCTTCACCTTCACCGTGCCGAGCATCTCCGTCCCGGGGCACCTCGGCGGCCTGGTCGTCGGCGCGCTGATGGGCCTGGTGCTCGCGTACGCCCCGCGGGTGCGCCGGTCGGTCTTCCAGGCCGCCGGCACGGCGGTCATCCTGGTGGCGCTGCTCGGCCTGGTGATCGTCCGCACCGCGATGCTGACCGGCTGAGCCGCTGCCCGATGCTGACCGGCTGAGCCGCGGCTCAGTGGCGAGCGGCGGCCCGGACCGACCGGAGCGTTCCGGCGACCTCGTCGGGCGGGGCGCCCAGGTCGTACCGGCCGAAGAGGTGCAGCGACTCCCCGGCGTCGATCTCCAGGGTCTCGGTGGACAGCCCGAGCCGGGACCGCCGGTCCACCGTGATCGCCTCGACGGCCGGCCAGGGCAGGTGCCGCCGGCCGGCGTACCCGTGGATGACGGTGACCCCCGCCGGGTCGGCGGCCAGGCGGACCGGGGCGAGCAGGTCGCGCAGCGCCCAGCCGACCAGGCCGGCGGCGACCGCGACGGTCAGCACCGCCTGGACCCGGTCACCGTCGGAGAGCAGCAGGCCGAGCGCGACCAGCAGCACCGCGCCGACCAGCTTCACCACCGGCAGGGCCCGCGGCACCCGCCACTGGTGGGACGGGGACGATGGAGGCTGCACGGGTCCAGCATGCCAGCCGGGCGCGGCCATTGTCGGGGGCGGACGACACCCGCCTCCGGAGGACGTAGTATCGACGGCAGCCAGGTTACCGGGGAGTAGATATGAGTGACGCAGTCATCGTCGGCGCCGTACGCACCCCGGTGGGGCGGCGTAAGGGCAGCCTGTCCGCCGTCCACCCGGTCGACCTCTCGGCGCACGTGCTGCGCGCGCTCGCCGAGCGCACCGGCATCGAGCCCGGCCAGGTCGACGACGTGGTCTGGGGCTGCGTGTCCCAGGTCGGCGAGCAGTCCTGGAACATCGCCCGCAACGGCGTGCTCGCCGCCGGCTGGCCCGAGTCGTCCCCGGCACCACCGTGGACCGGCAGTGCGGGTCCAGCCAGCAGTCGCTGCACTTCGCCGCCGCGGCGGTCGCCTCCGGCCAGGCCGACCTGGTGGTCGCCGGCGGCGTCGAGTCGATGACCCGGGTGCCGATGGGCTCCAGCGTGGCCGGCGGGATGCCGTTCAGCGACCAGCTCCGTGACCGCTACCGGGGCGTCGAGGGCTTCGCCGGGGACCAGCCGCTGCCGTTCAACCAGGGCGTGGGCGCCGAGCTGATCGCCGCGCGCTGGCGCTTCTCCCGTACCCAGCTCGACGAGTTCGCGCTGGCCAGCCACGAGAAGGCGGCCGCCGCGCAGGACGCCGGCGCGTTCGACCCCGAGCTGGCCCCGGTGGCGCTCGCCGACGGCGGCAAGTTCGCCGCCGACGAGGGCATCCGCCGGGACACCTCGCTGGAGAAGCTCGGCGAGCTGAAGACCCCGTTCCGCGCCGACGGCGTGGTCACCGCCGGGTCCGCGTCGCAGATCTCCGACGGCGCGGCCGCGCTCGCCGTCACCACCAGCGAGTGGGCCAGCCGGCACGGCCTGCGACCGCTGGCCCGCATCCACACCGCCGTGGTCGCCGCCGACGACCCGGTCACCATGCTGACCGCCCCGATCCCGGCCACCGCGAAGGCGCTGCGCCGCGCGGGGCTGGGCATCGAGGAGATCGGGGTGTACGAGGTGAACGAGGCGTTCGCCCCGGTGCCGCTGGCCTGGCTGGCCGAGACCGAGGCGGACCCGGACCGGCTCAACCCGCGCGGTGGCGCGATCGCCCTCGGTCACCCGCTCGGCGCCAGCGGCGCCCGGATCATGACCACCATGCTCCAGCACATGCGCGACAACGGCATCCGGTACGGCCTGCAGACCATGTGCGAGGGCGGCGGCATGGCCAACGCCACCATCGTCGAGCTGCTCTGACGGCCACGACCACGACGGGCCTCGCCGGGGCGGGCGGAATACGCGTGACTCCGCCACCGGCGACGGCCTAGATTTCGCGGCGTGACCGAGACCTCCACGCCGCGGACCGACTGGGCCGACCCGCACTGGCAGGCGACCGCCCTGGAGTGGGTGGCCGACCGGCTCGACCGGAGCGGCCGCCGGGTGACCGGCCCGGTCGAACCCCGGGTGCGGCCCTGGTCACTGGTCTGGCGGGTGCCCACCGACAGCGGGGACGTCTGGTTCAAGGCCAACAACCCGGGCACCCGGCACGAGGCGGGGCTCCTGGCCGAGCTGGCCCGGCTCACCCCGGACCGGGTGCTGCACCCGATCGCCGTGGACACCGGTCGCGGCTGGTCCCTGCTGCCCGACGGCGGCCCGAGCCTGCGGGACACGCTCGCCACCGAGCCGGACCTGTCCCGCTGGGAGCGGCTGCTGCCCGGGTACGCGGCCCTCCAGCTCACCGTCGCGCCGCACGCGCAGCGGCTGCTCGCCCTCGGGGTGCCCGACCACCGGCCGGCGGGGCTGCCGGAACTCCTCGAGGTGCTGCTGGACGACGAGGAGGCGCTGCTGCTCGGCGCGGAGAACGGGATGGACCCGGAACTGCACCAGCGGCTGCGGGCGTACCGGGGCGAGTTCGAGGCGCTCTGCCGGCGGCTGGCGGACTTCGGGGTGCCGGCGAGCATCCAGCACGACGACCTGCACGACGGCAACGTCTTCGTCGCCGCCGACGGGTACCGCTTCTTCGACTGGGGGGACGCCTCCGTCGCCCATCCCTTCGGCACGCTGCTGGTGACGCTGCGCTCCGT
Organism: Micromonospora sp. 4G55; assembly: GCF_016803375.1. NCBI lineage: Bacteria > Bacillati > Actinomycetota > Actinomycetes > Micromonosporales > Micromonosporaceae > Micromonospora > Micromonospora sp. 4G55. The sequence continues at coordinate 3,734 of NZ_JAEVHN010000007.1, read as the reverse complement.
GGCGTACGCCGGCGAGCTGTCCCCCGACGACCCGGCGCTGCTGCGGCTGCGCGACGCGTACCTGGAGGCGTGGACCGACCGGTACGACCGGGCGGCGCTGCGGGAGGCCGCCGAGCTGGCGATGCGGGTGACCACGGTCAGCCGGGCGCTGTCCTGGCAGCGCGCCCTGGTCACCCCCGACCCGGCCCGCGCCGAGTACGCCGAGGCGGTGCCCGGCTGGCTCGGGGAGCTGTTCGCCCCGCTGCCGGTCTGACCGCCCGCTGCCCGGCGCGCGGAGCTGATGTCCCCAGGCTCCGAAAGGGACGCCGACGGGGTGGACAGCGCGCCCGTGGGCCAGGCAGGATTCACCCCGGTCGGTGTTGAGCGCGTGTCCACGCCCGCTCCGCCGTCCGACGACCCTCACCAGAACGGGGAATCCGTGACGACCACCTCCACTCCGTCGGGTCTGCGTCGGGCCGCCCGCCGGATGCTCACCGCCGCCGTGGCCGGGATGCTTCTCGCGACCGCGGCGGTCGCCGCACCGAGCCAGCCGGCGCAGGCCGCCGGCTACACCGGACCGCACCCGGGCACCTTCACCGGGCTGGGCTTCGACGCCTGCACCGCGCCGTCGGACGCCGAGATGACCGCCTGGCTGCAGTCGCCGTACCGGGCGGTCGGCGTCTACATCGGCGGGGTCAACCGGGGCTGCGCCCAGCCCAACCTGACCCGGGAGTGGGTGGCGAGCCAGCAGGCGAAGGGCTGGCGGCTCTTTCCGCTCTACGTCGGCCTCCAGGCGCCCTGCACGACCTACCTGCGGCGGATCGACCCGGCGCAGGCGGCGGCCCAGGGACAGGCGGCGGCCGACGACGCGGCGACGAACGCCCTCAACCTCGGCATCGTTCTGCAGAGCACCCTCATCCTGGACATCGAGTACTACAACGCGGGCGACGCCGCCTGCTCGGCCGCGGTGCTCTCGTTCAGCAGCGCGTGGAGCGCCCGCCTGCACGACCACGGCTACCTCTCCGGCCTCTACACCAGCACCGCCGGGGGCGGTCTCCAGGACCACGTGGCCGCCTACGGGAGGCCGGGACACGTGTCTCCCGACATGCTGGACTTCGCCAACTGGGACGGCGTGCAGACGGTGTCCGACCCCACCGTTCCGGCGACGTACTGGGTGAAGCGGCGGATGAAGCAGTACCAAGGCGACCACGACGAGACGTGGGGCGGCGTCACGATCAACATCGACAGCAACTACCTCGACCTGGAGCTGGCACCGACGCGGTACCGGTCCGGTGTGGTGACGCCGACCCGCTGACCCGAGCCCTGCCGACGTCCGTCCACCCGCCGACGGAGTGGACGCCGACGGGGTGGACAGCCTGCGGCCGGGCAGGATTCCCCCCCGTCGGTGTGGAGCGTGTGTCCACGCCCGCTCCGCCGTCCGACGACCCTCACCAGAACGAGGAAATCGTGACCATCACCTCCACTCCGTCGGGTCTGCGTCGGGCCGCCCGCCGGATGCTCACCGCCGCCGTGGCCGGGATGCTCCTCGCCACCGCCGGGTCGCCGGCGCCGACGCCGGCCCGGGCCGCCGGCTACACCGGACCGCACCCGGGCACCTTCACCGGGCTGGGCTTCGACACCTGCGCCGCGCCCTCCGGCGCCCAGATGACGGCCTGGCTCCAGTCGCCGTACCGGGCGATCGGGATCTACATCGGCGGGGTCAACCGGGGCTGCGCGCAGGCGAACCTCACCAAGGAGTGGGTGGCCAACCAGCAGGCCAAGGGCTGGCGGTTCTTCCCGCTCTACGTCGGTCTCCAGGCGCCGTGCACCACGTACCAACGGAAGATCGACCCGACGCAGGCGGCGACCCAGGGGCGGGCGGCGGCCGACGACGCCGTGACCAAGGCCCGGGGCCTCGGCCTCGCGGTGCAGAGCACGATCATCCTGGACATGGAGCGCTACCCCGCGGGCAACGCCGCCTGCTCGACCGCGGTCCTGCAGTTCACCAGCGCGTGGACCGCCCGGCTGCACGACCACGGCTACCTGTCCGGCCTCTACACCAACACCCGCTCCGCCGGTCTCCCGGATCACGTCGGCGCCTACTCGCAGCCCGGTCACATCCGACCGGACGTGCTGGACTTCGCCAACTGGGACGGCGTGCAGACGACGTCGGACCCGACCATCCCGGCGAACTACTGGGTGCCGAGGCGGCGGATGAAGCAGTACCAGGGCGACCACTACGAGACCTGGGGCGGCGTCCGGCTCAACATCGACAGCAACTACCTCGACCTCGAGGTGCCGATGACCCGGTACCGGTCGGCGACGGTGACGCCGACCCGGCCCAGTTCCCGCGCCGCCGGGTTCGGTCCGTTCCGGCCGGCCGGCTCGACCCGCTGACCTGAGCCGTCCTCGCGTCCGTCGATCCGATGACGGACAGGCGGTGCGACAGGGGGTCGTGGAACTTCCAAAAGTCGGTAGTGACCCACATCACCGCAGGTCACGGCTCGTTGGGCAGGTCATGGACGTCTTCTCCCGAACGTTCCTCCCGGCCGCCGCCGAGACCGGCCTGGCGGTCCAGACCGTGAGCCGGCACATGCCGATCTTCCGGCAGTGCGTGGGCTCCGGCGACGCCACCATCCTGGTCGCCCGGTGCGGTCGCCCCGACCGGCCGGTGGCCGGCGAATACCTCCTCCTGCTCACCCACCGCCGGATGGTGGTCACCCAGCAGACCCGGGTGCTGCACCGGCTCCGCCTGCACCTCAACACCGAGCTGCGCGAGCTGAGCAACGTCACCTGGAGCCCGGACCCGCGCTCGCAGTCGGTCGACCTGGCCGCCACCGCGATCGACGGCGTCCGCGAGCGGTTCGTCATCCACACCCAGCACCCGAAGCAGGTGTGGCAGCTCGACACGCTGCTCAACCACGCGTTCCGTACCCGGCTGCGCACCCCCAAGGAGCGGGTCGTCGCCACCATCGGCGAGACGCCCGCCACCGCCGGTGGCCCGGTGCTGCGGCCCGTACCGGCCCGCTGACCGCATCCTTACCTGACCCGAACACGGCCGTACGTCGCCGGTGACCGCCGGTCGGTCATCATGGGCCGGTGACCGTCGACGCCCCGCAGCGCGGACTCGTCCTCGTGGTGGAGGACGAGCCGGTCATCGCCGACCTGGTCCGGCTCTACCTGAGCCGGGACGGGTTCGGCGTACACCTGGAACGGGACGGCACGGCCGGCCTGGCCGCCGCCCGCCGGCTGCGCCCGGTGGCCTGCGTACTCGACATCACGCTGCCCGGCCTCGCCGGCACGGAGATCTGCCGCCGGCTGCGCGAGGCCGGCGACTGGACGCCGGTCATCTTCCTCACCGCCCGCGACGACGAGGTCGACCGGATCGTCGGCCTGGAACTCGGCGCGGACGACTACGTCACCAAGCCGTTCAGTCCCCGCGAACTCGTCGCCCGGGTCCGCGCGGTGCTGCGCCGCACGGCCGGCGCGCCCGAGGGGGTGGAGCGCGCCCGGACGGTCGGCGCGGTCACCCTCGACCCGGCCCGCCGCACGGTCACCGCCGGCGGCGCCCCGGTCCAGCTCACCTCCACCGAGTTCGACCTGCTCGCGCACCTGATGGCCCGACCGGGCCGGGTCTTCACCCGGGAGGAGCTGCTGACCCCCTCCACACCGAGCGCGGCGAGCACGATCCCCGCGATGATCGGGAAGTGGGCGTACGAGTACGCCTCCACCGCCAGCGTCGTCCGGGCCTGTCC